>LNGD01000018.1 GCA_001587675.1 Candidatus Methanofastidiosum methylothiophilum | reverse complement strand
ACAAGGTAGGACTATAGTACCGCTTCCACCGTCTACCCCTCCTCCTCTATAGAAAACGTTGATAGCATCTTCTTGATATTTTCTAAGATGGAATTCATTTCCGCTTCTAGTATTGGCAAGGAGATTGATCTCAAGAGGATCCCCCTCTTCGTACCCAGCAAGATCTAGGGCAGGCCATCCAATTTTAATTAAATCTTGTTTTAAAAATCCTCTACTTTTAGTATCTACCTTAATATTGTTATCGTCAATAATTTCGAGAATATGTTTCTTAACATGCTCATTATTTTGAATTTCTTTTATTAGAATAGCATCTTCAGAAAATAGAACAAGATCTTCATTTACTTTTTTCAATGATAATCTTCCAAAGCGTGACATTATGTCCTTTATATCAGTAATAACGTTTGAAGGAATATCATATCTAGAATATTTCAAAATTATATTAATTACTTCATCACTCGTAAGCCCTGCGGCTGCGGCGTTCCAAAGAGACAGATCGGATAATCTGTATGTATGGATATGCTCTGGGCTTTTTTCTAACTCGGAAAATCTAGAGATATCGTCTCTAGCGTCTTCGTATAGAGGATTTGCAACCTCTAAGAACATTGATCTGTCTCCCTGAACAATTAAAGGTTTTGGTGTATCCATTTAAAAATCACCTTAAATATCAATATTTTATTATATCATTTTTATAAGTCTTTCTAAATAGAATTTAAATGTTTTGGGTCAGCATTTTTACTTAGTTGTGAGGTATACGAGTATCGCTAAAGCCGCTGTTGTAAAAAGGTCAGGTACTATCAAAAATGGCCCCAATCCACTGGATCTAAATCCACAAATGGCTTGAAATATTGGACTTGAAGTGAGTATGTCCAAAAGAAATGCTAAAGAAAAAATAGATAATCCTAAAGAAAAGGGAGATTTAGTTTTCCGGTATATATTAGCATAAAGGACAAAAACTACAAGTATTAAAACTATATTGATTATGGATATAGCATATTTCATTTGAAGAATATAGCTTCTTTCCCATAAACTACAGGTATTAGATTCACAGACTCCATTCTGAACTAAGACTTTATGAAAAAATCCATTATTTACCGAAACTAAAAATTTATTGATTAAATTCAACATTTTCTAACCCCATTTCTTTACATAAGTGATTAAAATTATCCATATTTTTATCAAGTATTTCTGAAGGAAAATATATCTTTCCGTACTTGCCGCCCATTGAGGACACAAGCCCATTTTTTTCCATTATATTTAAGTGATGCTGGACAGTTTTATACTCAATTCCTGTAGCTAAAGAAATCCTATTTGCATTTGAAGGGCTAGAAATAATATATTTCAATATTAATGCCCTATTTATGCCTCCCCTTGAACCTGCAATAAGCCATAGGAGTATCTTTTTGTCCTTATCCATGTAAATTCGTTTGAGTTCATTTTTTTTTCTTTTATATATCTATCTTTTTTTATGCAATATATTTTTCAATGGCAATCCAAGTTTAGATAAGTATATTATTCTAGGATAAATAAAAGTATTTTCCAAAATTTATACCTATTTATTCCCAAATTGGGGGATAATAGAATATAAAAAATTATACTAAAGGAACAGTTGAACTACCATCTAAGAATACCAAAACTTTAGCATTGTTTCCTTTTTCCGCTAAGGCTTTATCAAGTGAATCTTGAACGGAATTATGTGGCACTATAAATATTTCTTCTAGTACTTTGTTATCAAGATCTGTGATTGCCCATATCTGCCCGCAAGTAACAAGCTCTGCAATTTTTGCCGCTTTATGGTATCCCAATACATAATTCCTTTCTGTGGCCTTGATTACTTCTTCTGGAGTATCGTTATCCTTTAATAGGTCATAGAAAGTCTTATCGCCAATCCCATCTCTACAACTTGAAACGAGTATAATTATTCCGCCATCTTTCAAAGCTAGTTTAGTATTCTCAATAGCTTTTTGAGATTGATAGAGGCTAACGTCCATAGGATATGGAGCAACGGACAAGATAATATCCGCTTTCCCAGGTACCGGAACACAGAATAGTTTATCAACTGCCTTTGCGGATTCATATAATATATCAATTATATCCCCAGCTTGAGCATCGAATATATTCCCCTCGTTATCAGCAACTACATTAATAGCAAAAACATTCGGTTTTATTTTCATGATTTCTCTTACTGCGTCTTCCATATCTTCATGCACGGGATTTCCTTTTAGGGCCAATGTCTTGGAGTTAGGGTGTAGTGCATGTTTATGATTTGAAGTTATTGTCTTAATTGAAGATACTCCTGGCAAAAATGATTTCCTAGTTCCAGTATAACCTGCAAAGTAATGGGGTTCAGAAGAACCAATTGTTACGATTGCATCGCTTTCTAAAACTTTTTTATTGATATATAGTTCAGTTCCTCTTGGAGTTTTCCCTACATATTGAAGTGTTTCATCCTTTCTAGCTTCATGGACAGATATTTTAGATTTGAATTCAGGATAATAAGGACCAAAGATATTGTTAAACTCTTCTTCTGTTGGAACTCTATGAGACCCTGTTGCAATCATAAACTCAATTTTATTCATGTACGGCTTCATTATTGGGTATATTGTATCTAAGATTTTCTTAGTTGGTGTAGGCCTCTGACCATCATTAATTAGAAATAAAATCTTATTGTGTTTTTTTAAAAAATCATTTAAAGGCAATGTCTTTGTTGGATTTTCTACAGCCTTTTTCAATACATTTTCTTTAGCTGAACCCTTTACCTCTTTTGGTTCAACTATTCCGAGCAAATTCTTATCTGGTATTTCTATTTTTATTTTTTCTTTTTTATAAGGTATTTCCAATTTCATTAAATCACTCTTTAGAAGTATCCTACTCCTTCCATTGTTAGTGAAATAAATTTGTAATCTTTGCCCATGTCCTTCAACAGCGAAAGCAAAGCCATATGCTCTTTACCAGAACCTGAAATTAAACTGACATAAATTTCGTCGCCAATATCTTTAGGTAATCTATCTCTAATTGCATTTTTGATATTTTCAATTGGCATTGAAGGATTAACTACTATCCAATCCACGTCTTTAGTTGGATTAAACTTCTCTCTACCAAAGTCATTAGTCACAAGGATAATTTTGTCCCATTCTTCTGATATTAATCTTCCTACATGCCCCCAAGTTCCCTTACCTGTAGATATCAAAGCGACGAGAGTCTTCATTATAGCCATCTCCTAATAACTTCGGAGAGCCTTTTAACACCAAGATTTATTTCTTCATCAGTTGGGTATGAGAAATTTAATCTCATTGTGTGCCTACCTAGATTTTCTTCAATGTAAAAAGCACTTCCTATGACATAAGCTACATTTGAATTTATTGCATCTGTGAACATTGCTTTGGTATCTACGTATTCGGGTAGCTCAATCCAATTAAACATACCCCCTTCAGGTTTTGTCCACTTGCACTCTTTTGGCATGTATTCGTCCAAAGAAGATAACATCACGTCTCTTTTTACTCTGTAGAAGTTTAGTATTTTAACTAGATGTTTGTCAAGGTAATTATTGCAATAAAGGCTAGCGATTCTCTGACCAAAGGTATTGGTATGAAGGTCGACAGCCTGTTTAGCGATAATCATCTTTTTCATGATTTCTCCGTTTGCAATGGCCCAAGCTATCCTGAATCCAGGTGCAAGTATCTTTGAGAATGTTCCAAGATATATTACTCTGCCTTCACTATCGTAGGATTTTATTGCTTTGAGGTGTTCTCCCTCATATCTAAGTTCTCCATAAGGATTGTCTTCAATAATTACTAAATCATAATCATTTGCAATTTTTATTATTTCTTTTCTTCTCTTATCAGACGTTGTGATACCAGTTGGATTATGGAAATTTGGAACTAAATAGAGTATTTTTGCCTTCTTTCCATCTTCTTTCAACGTTTCAAGTGTTTCGATTAACAAATCAGTTTTAATGCCTTCTTCATCTGACGGAACATCTACAAAATCACAAAGGTATGATCTAAATGCACTCAATGCACCTAAATAACTAGGGGCTTCAACTATAACAATGTCCCCCGGATTAATCAAAATTTTTGAAGCTAAATCAAGACCTTGCTGAGAACCACTAGTAATCAGAATATCATCAGGAGTACATGTAATTCCATATTTAGACATCATCCCGGAAATGTATTGTTTTAATTCAGGATCTCCCTCAGTAAGTCCGTATTGTAAGCCATTATTATTTGAATTCATGACTTCATTTACAATCTTCTTTATTTCTTCTATTGGAAATGTTTTTGGGTTTGGAAGACCGCCAGCTAGAGAAATAATTCCTGGTTTTTGAGTAAGTTTAAGTATTTCTCTAATTTCTGATGCTTTAACGCGCAATGCAGTCTCTGAGAATATTGAATCATTCATATAAATCAACATAAAGAAAGGTATTTCACAATTTAAAAAACTTTCTTTTAGTAGTTGATTCTTTGAATATACCTTCAGCTAGTCCTTTTAACAATCCAAGAATAATTGGCCCATAAAGAATTCCCATGGCGCCAAAAACGTATGCACCGCCCAAAAAACCAACTAAGACAATAAAGGGATGTAACTGGGCTTTATTACCTCCGAGTTTTGGGAATATGTAAAAATTATAGAGAACGAATAATGTAACAACCCCATAAATTAATACTGCCAATCCTTGAACAAAATTATCCGTAAGAATATAGTAAAATCCAACTGGCAAGAATATCGTCCAAGGCCCAACAACTGGCAAAAGTGCAGCAAGACCTGTCAAGAGCCCAAGTAAGAAGGAATAAGGAACTCCAATAATCAGGTACCCTACTGTTGCCAAAAAGGCCACTATCATAGCACTCATTACGTTAGCATAAATGAGGCCATTTATAACTCGTTTTGCAGGTCCGAGTATTTCGACTAAATCATCTTTGAAATTATGGGGAACTATTCTATCAAAATATTTCTCAATTCTTTCTTTTTCATTCAGGAAATAATACAAAGATAAGAATAATACGGCGATGTTCATTAGAGTAAGAGGTAAATGTTCCACAGTACTAGAGAAGAACTCTGAGATATTGATAATCTGGGGAAAAGTTCCAGAAATAAATCCGTAGAAAGGACTATTATGCACGTCTACTCCTATCAAGTCAAATATCGTGGTAGGGGATTCTTTTTGCAAAGTTTGAGTGACAAAGTTAAGTTGCTCTATTGCTTTAAAAAATCCATATAAGAGGGTAATAAGAAACGGGGCAGAAATAAATAAAGTAGTAAGGGCTGCAGATATACCTCTTTTTTTTATTCTGCAATATAAATAATCATAAACAGGATGGAAAGCGTAAGAAAATATCAATCCCCCAAGTATTCCGGGAATTACTGGATAGATGAGATAAACACCCATTAATAATATTGAAACTGTAATAATTATTTTAACAAGAGTTATTCTATCCATATAACTATTTTAGATATGCTTCTTTTTTAAGACTTTGTGGAGTAAACAATATCTTTCAAAATATATTAAGAGCTTTTCTTTGCTTTTTTGTCCTTAATCATTTTAAGTCGATAGGTATTTTCTCTTTCAAGCTCCTCTAATCTAAATACAATAAATTTCTTTTGAGATTCTAATTTAGGGAGTATTTTAGATTCTAATGCGTTTACTCTTCTCTTTGTGACCTCTATTTCATTTAGAATTTTTTTTAGAGTTGATTCAGCCTCTACAGCCTTAGCCACGTACTCTAAAACTTTTTCATATCCCTCCACAGTTTCATCTATCTTTGAAGATGTCGATAGTATGCTATAACCTCTCTCATTAATACCTGTTTTAATAGAGAGCTCGGATATTTTAGGAGCTGGAACTCCCATAATGTTCTTACTTTCTAAATAAAATTCAGGCGTTCCCTTCTTGATTAAAGCACATGATGCTACTGAGATCTCACCTTCGAAAGCCAAAGTCATGCCAAGGAGATTTCTTGCAACTTCGTAGCTTTTTTCTAGAGTTTCTTGAGCTTCTTTGGCGTCGTCTACCATCCCAAATAAATTCATGACTAGACCGTCTCTTTTCTTTTTTAAGATAGTGTATCCAGTCCTAGAAAGTTTAATCTTTCTTTGGAGTTTTATTAACTCAGACCTCGTCGGCTTTATTTGGGGCATTCTTAAATCTCCTCAAATATTTTTCAATCAATTCATCGCTAACTCTCAACAACTTGTCTTCTTTAAGTGTTGAAAGAATTTCCCATGCTATATCAAGAGTAGTCTCTATTTTCCTATTTTCATTATTTTTTTGGGCTACGAACTTTTTTTCAAATGCATCGGCAAATTCTAAGAAAAGTTTATCTGATTCTGAAAGGGATTCTTTACCAACTATTGAAACAAGGCCCCTTAATTCCTTACCTTCTGCATATGCTGCATAAAGTTGATCAGAAACAGATTTATGATCTTCACGAGTTCTCCCTTTTCCAATTCCCTTACTCATTAATCTTGATAGTGACGGCAATACATCTATAGGAGGATAGATTCCTTTTCTTTGAAGGTCTCTTGAAACAATAATCTGTCCTTCTGTGATATAACCGGATAGATCAGGAATTGGATGGGTAATATCATCACCCGGCATAGTAAGAATTGGGACTTGGGTTACAGAACCGTTTTTCCCTTGAATTCTACCGGCTCTTTCATATAAGGATGCAAGGTCAGTATACATGTATCCTGGATATCCCCTTCTGCCGGGGACTTCCTCTCTTGCAGATCCAATCTCTCTCAAAGCTTCACAGTAGTTAGTCATATCAGTCATTATTACTAAAAGATGCATGTCATATTTAAATGCTAAAAATTCTGCTGTTGTCAAAGCTATTCTTGGAACAATAAGTCGTTCTATGGATGGGTCAGAAGCAAGATTAAGAAAAACTATTCCTCTTTCCAATGCACCTGTCTTTTCAAAATCGCTAATGAAATACTTTGCCTCTTCCTCTGTTATTCCCATTGCTACAAAAATGACCGCAAAACTTTCCTTGCAATCCAATACAGTAGCCTGTCTTGCAATCTGAAGGGCAAGTTGATTATGAGGCAATCCTGAACCAGAAAAGATAGGTAGTTTTTGACCCCTAATTAAAGAATTCATACCATCAATAGCAGATATGCCGGTCTGAATAAATTCATGAGGAGGTGCTCTCTTGTAAGGATTAATTGGCAATCCATTTATATCACGTCTTTCTTCAGGTATTACTTTAGGGCCTCCGTCAAGTGGGTCTCCAGATCCAGAAAATATCCTGCCTAGCATATCATGAGAAACAGGAGCTTTTAGAACATCACCAGAAAATTTAACATATGTTTCTTTATCGATATTCCTTGTACCCTCAAATACTTGGACTACAACTTTGTCCCAAGAGGTATCCAAAACTTGTCCTCTTTTTATTTCACCACTTGGGAGAGTGATAGTAACAAACTCGCCATACCCTATCTCTTCTGTTTTTTCAAGAAATATTAAGGGCCCTGTTACAGAAGTTATTGTTTTGTATTCCTTCATTGAATCATGCCTCCCCCATTAGTTGTTTGAACTCCTTGGACATGTTTTCATTTATTGATGCAATCTTACTTTCAAAATCTTTTCTGTATCTAACTTTTGAGATATCTGCTCTTGATTCAAGTTTTAGTAATTTGTCTATTTCAACGCCTTTATCAATAGCATTGTTTCCAAGCCTTGAAAATCTAATGATGGCGTTTAGAAGAGCAAATTGCCTTTTTAGTGAGTGAAATTCATCAACTTCGTGATAAGAATCTTGTTGCAAGAATGTTTCTCTCAGCATCCTAGCTATTTCTAATAAAAACTGTTGATCTGGTGGCAATGCATCAGCACCCACAAGTTGAACTATTTCTTGTAATTCTGCTTCTTTTTGTAATATTTCCATTGCTTCAGATCTAGTTCTATCCCATTCAATAGAAACATTTGCTTCAAACCATTCTTTTAGGGTATCGTAATATAAAGAATAAGACTCGAGCCAATTAATGGCTGGAAAATGTCTCTTTTGAGAGAGATTAGAGTCAAGTGCCCAAAATGTTTTAGTTATTCTTAAAGTATTTTGGACAACTGGCTCAGAGAAGTCCCCACCGGGTGGTGAAACTGCTCCAATGACAGTTACAGACCCAACTTTTCCTCCCAGTGTGATAACTCTACCCGCCCTCTCGTAAAAGCTTGAAAGTCTTGAAGATAAATAAGCTGGATACCCCTCCTCACCCGGCATTTCTTCAAGTCTTGAGGATATTTCTCTCATGGCTTCAGCCCATCTTGATGTTGAGTCCGCCATTAATGCTACATCGTAACCCATATCTCTATAATATTCAGCAATAGTTATACCAGTATAAATAGAAGCTTCTCTTGCGGCGACCGGCATATTTGATGTATTAGCAATCAATACGGTTCTATTCATGAGGGGTCCGCCTGTTACAGGGTCTACTAACTGAGGGAATTCAGTCAAAACATCAATCATTTCGTTTCCTCTTTCCCCACATCCAATATATACGACAACTTTTGTATCGCTCCATTTAGCAAGTTGTTGTTGAGTTACTGTCTTACCGCTACCAAACGGCCCAGGTATTGCTGCAGTCCCACCTTTAGCCAGGGGAAATAAAACATCAATAATTCTCTTACCTGTGACAAGAGGTACAGTAGGCATCATTTTTTCTTTGAAAGGTCTAGGAACTTTTACAGGCCACCTTTGATACATTTTAAGTATTGCTCCATTATTAAGTCTACACAGTACCTCATCGACAGTAAAACTGCCATGATCAGAAATTTCTTCAATCTCTCCAGAAATATTAGGAGGGCACATTATAAGATGTTTTGTAAATTGATTTTCATTTACATAGCCTATTGCATCGCCATAATTTACCTTCTCGCCTTTTTTCTTTATGGGAAAAAATTCCCATTTCTTAGCTCTGTCTATTCCTGGTGCTTCGGCACCCCTTTTTATGAACTCTCCCATCATGTTAGCAAGTACGGGAAGAGGTCTTTGAACACCATCATAAATTGATCCCAATAACCCAGGCCCAAGTTCAACAGATAAAGGCATTCCAGTTGTTGTGGCTTCATCACCTGGTTTTAAAAGTGAAGTATCTTCGTAAACCTGAATTATTGTTTTATCATCCTCAATTTCAATTACTTCACCAAATAACCCTTCATGCCCGACTCTAACTAGTTCATTCATTTTAGCATTAAGATTTAATACAGTGACAACTGGTCCTGATACCCTGTAAATAGTTCCTTTGTTTTGCAATTAATTACCCCACAGGTCGACTCCAATAACTTGTCGTATTTTATCCCTTAATATATCACTTAATTTCTCACCCAATACAATTACAGCAGGTTTAACTGAAGTATCAACCCTCAACTTAGTTTTTGAAGATAAATTTTTATAATATTCCGGTTGAATAATAATAATTCCAACTTCCTTATCTTTAAACATGTCAAGGAGCCCATTTTCAAATTCTTGATCTGTTATAATCCGCTTGGCCTTATTGATTCCAATCAGCCTAAATCCTAAAACAAACTGTTCATCACCAACTACACCAAATTCCATCAAATCACCAAGCTCTCTTCAATTATTTTATTTTGAATATTAGAGGATTTGCCTCTAGATATTTTTCTAATATTATCAACTTCAACTTTTTTAGAGATAATGTAATGGAGAATAGGAATAATACTTAGATGCTCACCCTTGAATTGCTTTTTTGCATATCCCATGAGAAATTTTTCAAGCTCTTCTTCTAATGTGAAAAGAGTAGGTTCAGACCAATGTGATTCAAAAATTTGTCCGTAAGGAGTTTTATTAATTACCGCTAAGAATTCAGTGTCTGAAGCTCTAAGTAGTTCGCCTAATTTTTCAATATTAAAGTAAAATCCTCCATCTATTACATTTTTTTGTTCTTCTTCAACTGTAAATCCATATCGTCTCATTCTCAATATATTTCTCAAATTAATAATGTCTATTTCCATTTTAATGAAATTAATAAAGAGAGTTTTTTTATCTTTTCTAAATTTATCAAGAACACCGCAATAATAATTTTTGTATAGCTCTGACTCAATGTCTGCTATTTCTTTATGTTCATCTAAAAATGAAAATTGATCAATTTTCTTTAATTTTTTTATGACGTCTTCATAGGTTGTTAAAGTTAATAGAGACTGGATAAAAGTATAAGGTATTTCTCCTATGGGGATTAAGGTTTTCTCAATATCCTTTGTTAATACTTTGGCGAATTTTCCCCTTAAAATAGATATTATATTATGGATATCCCATCTTTTTAAAACAGCAAAAGTATATTTAGAAGCTTTTTTTCCGCCCATTTTCAAGAGCTTGTCATAAGTATTGGCTAGATTTTCATTTAAGGCATGTTCAATTAATTCGATCCCTCTGTATTCACTTGAAAGGTTGACTATCTCATTTTTATATTCATGTTCCCCAATGTATCTAGCTATTTGAGGAACCTCCATATTCAAGAGTTTAATATAAACGTCCTTCTTGAATAATTTGCTTTCCATAGCTCTAACTCTAGTATTTACATAACTGTAATTTGTTTCTCCTAGATTATAACTAGAGGATACTGCATTGGAAACCATATTCAACCTCACCAAAAAGGATATCTCGTAAATTTTTTAGATTATCATTGAAAACAGAATTTATTAGTGAATCAAAAGTAAAGTCCTCTCTTATTCTACCAGAATTATCTTCAATTAGAATTCCGCCTAAACAGTTAATATTGCCCTTGTACTTATCTTTAACTATTTTCTTAACAATATCTTCATCCATTTTGTTTGAGAAGAAATATTCAAGTGTCGCTACAGATGTCAATTTTATTAAAAGTTTCTCTCTTTTTTCTGGATCTAGTTCACCTAATTTTTTCTTAACTTCAATTAGTATTTCTTCTAAGATATCGTGTTCCATCCTAAGTCTCTTTCTTTTTATTTCTAGATTTGTTCTTGAAGTCTCAGTTTTAGCTAAGAGAGAAATCTTTTCTTTTAAGGCGTCCTTTTTCTTTTGTTTTAATTTTTCCATTGTTTCATTGATTTCATTTAGTTTAGAACGTCTAGTTTCAGCTAATCGAATATCATACTCTCTAGCAATTTTTTTTGCGTCTTGAATTACTGCATTGGATACTGAGTCAACGCCCATATGATCCCTCCATTAAAGGACCTGGGGAAGTACAACGAAGAGTAGAACTAACGCTACCGTAAGGCCAAAAATAACTATGGTCTCAGGTATTACTGTAAGGACTAGTCCTTTACCAAAAAGTTCCTCTTTCTCTGCCATAGCTCCAACTGCAGCAGATCCGATATTCTTTTCTGCCCATGCAGCGGCCAATCCAGTAATTCCAACTGCAATAGCAGAACTCAAAACGACTACTATTACTGCTAATTCTGCCATCATATCACCTCTTAATATTTTATACCAAATGGTTTAAACTTTATGCCTCCTCCTTCATAAAACTTTGTAAAGAATTCAACATAGTGTAATCTCAATGCGTGTAAGAAACTGGCTAAAATACCCAACATAATATTACCAATATGCCCAACTACTAGGACTATGTATCCCAAAGGTACAAATATTCCTCCTTTGGGCATTATTATATCTAAAACTATGCTGTTGATAACAATTGCAACTCCCACTGAAGAAAGACCGATTGCCATCAATCTTACATATGAAAGAATGTTACTCATTATTCCAAATATTTCAATCAAGCCGATGAATCCTTCTCCGATTACTAACAGTACTAAAGATATTAAAAGAAGGGCCCCTCCCACATATATAAAATAATTTGATATGTAATTACCTGCGGCTAAAGAGATTATGGAAAAAATCAAAATAATCCAACTTCCTTTTTCAAGTACTGCTTCTTTCAATCCATGTGCTTTGTTTACATTAATAAAACCAAGAATTAGGCCCAACAAAACATGAAAAATACCTATAATAATGGACATAATTAATACTGGCATGAAATCCACAATTCTATCAATTAACGGTAAATTTATTCCAAAAATCTCTTCGATTCCTAGAAGTTTAAATATGTCTAATCCAAAGAATTCACCATCTATGAATCCAAATACTATTGTGTAGAGACTTGAATATTCTAGTATACCTAAGAGCATTTTCCAACCTTCGGTTTTAAATTTCATTTTTAAAAGAATCGAAGATAAAAAAATTACAAGTCCGTAACCTATATCTCCTAACATAATACCATAAAAAAGAGGGAATGTAATAAATATTGCAAATGTCGGATCTATCTCTTTATTCTTTGGATATTCAAATAGATCCAATAATAATTCAAATGGTTTAACTGGGGCTGGGTGTTTAAATTCAACTGGAACGGCTTCTTCATCACTATACTTTACTTTTTCTAGATGAACTCTATCACTAAATTTTTTCTTGATAATGCCTTCAAGTATCTCGAATTTGCTCTCTGGTATCCATCCTTCAACTAAAAAAGTATTTGTTGTTGTAGAAAACCTAAGGGGCGCTTCCATTTTGTCAATTTCAGAGGATAAGAAATCTTCATATTGCAAGAGATAAGAAGACTTTTCCTTTATTATTGTATCAAGTCTATTCTTAAATTTTATTAGTTGTGATTCTAACAATGATTTTGAAGTTATAACATTATTAAAGGACTTAAGAAAATTTTTTTCAAATCCTACGTTTTCTAAATCCCCAATTGATTTTAATTTGTCTATTTCGACAAGAACAGAATTAATTTTAGAGATCTTTTCATTCAATTCTTTAATTTCTTTTTCAGTTTTTAGTACATCTAATTCCAATTCTCTAGTTATCTCTCTTTTTGAATATGTCTCTTTGATATTATCTGGCCTAATATCAAATGAACTTAGAATAGATCTAATAGATAATAATATCTCAGAAAACTTTGAAACTTCTCCCAATGGTTTTCCTATTTGAAAAGTTTCGTCCTGGTCTTTAAAATCTACAATATGGATTATTTTTAACGAATGAAGGACTTCTATAGTATCCTTCATGGTATCTTTAGTACCAAAAAGTGCTATTTTAGTCATTCTTTCGTTCGAGAGCATCTACATACCTCATAAATTTATCAATAACAAATTCAATCGCTCTGTTTTTATTGTCAATAGCTTCTTCTCTAAATTTTTCAATTTCTCTAGTTCCTTCAGATATTGCTCTTTGTTTTTCCATAGTAATTCTGTCAGTTTCAGTTCTAAGTTCAGTTTCTATTTGCAAATCAAGTTCCTGTTTTTTCTTTTCAAGCAGTTTTTCCATTTCTATTTCTAATTCCCCCAATTTTTTTTTGTAATTATCTTCGGCATCATTTATAATTTTTTTTGCCTTCTCCTCTGCCTTTTTTAGTTCTTGGAGTATTTCCTCTTTTTCCATGAAACCACTACTTGATAACTTACTTTAGGTAAGAAAAAATCCTTTATATATTTTTTGATAATTACTTGGATTTTTTATGCCAAAAATAATTATCATTTATAATTTTTTATATAAAATAAAATATGAACGGTAAAAAATCTAAGCTAAACCTTCATCAATCAAAGATTTCTTTACCCTTTCTATTGCTCGGATCACATCTTCTTCGGATTTTGCTCCTGTACAAACAACTTTTCCACTACCAAACAACAAAAGAACCACTTTTGGTTCTTTTAATCGGTATATCAATCCAGGAAATTGTTCTGGTTCATATTCACAGTTTGGTAATGTAAGAATAATGTCATCAAGATTCAATTTCATTTCAAGGTCACCAGAGGCAACAATATTTTGTACAACTATATCTGGTTCCTTCTCTATGGGGGTGCCGTAACCTTTCAAAATCTCAATTATTTTGAATATTGCTCTTCTTGATTCTTCAGGAGATTTAGCACCTGTGCATACAAGTTTACCGCTTCCAAAAACTAAAGTCGCTGTCTTTGGTTCATCAAGTCTTATAACCATTCCGGGAAACTGTTCAGGCTCGTATTCAATGTTATCAAGAGAACTTGCAGCTTTAACAAGATCAATTCTATTAAATAAGTTAGCAGAAGTAACAACATTTTGAACAGTCATTTTATACTTATATAATTTAGATTCTGACAAATAATTCCCCCAAGATTATAACATAATTTATAAGGATTAATTTATAAATGTATTTATAAAAGTTATGTAATATGATTTTCCTCCAATAATGGCACCATAAATTGAAAATAATAAAAGCATATTTATAGGTTTAATTGGATATAACTTCTTGTTTTCTTTTCTACCAATAATACTATAAGTGACTTTACAATATCTCCGGGTATGAAGGGAATACCTCCTATCAAAACAGCTTTTTGGATGGGCATTCCTGTAACAAAGGAAAGCCAAATTACTCCAATTAGATAGATTGGAATTAAAGAGGATAATAGACCACAAAATCTTATTTTATCGTTATTAAACTTTTCATAGAATATGCCTGATACATATGCACCAACTATGAAACCAAACAAAAAGCCTCCAGTTGGTCCCAACAAAATACCAATTCCACCAGTGAAATTGTGAAATACTGGAGCACCAATTGCTCCCATCCCAAGATATATTATTTGACTTATAGCCCCTAATTTTTTACCTAAAATAGCCCCCGATAATAATACGAAAAATACTTGAAGAGTTAAAGGAACTGGATAAAAAGGAATAGAAACAAATCCACCGACTGCAGTAAGTGCTGCAAAAAGAGCAACAAGTGACAATTCTTTAGCTTTTAACATCTAAATCACTATTGTAAACTTAGTTATTTTTAGAGTTTACAATTAGTTTAAAAAGTTTTCTCTTGTGATTCATATAATTCGTATACTTTGGAAATTGTATCAGCGTCGTAGGCATCTTTGTCCTCTCTTACTCTTAATACCCGTGGAAATCTTAGTGCAAATCCACTTTCATATTTAGGGGAATATTGTATTTCATCATAGAGTACCTCCACTACAATTTTTGGGACTAATGTCACTATCTTACCTTGTTCTTCCAGGATTAAAGGTGTGAGTTGTTCGGTAATTTCAGTGAAAAGTTCATCTGAAAGACCTGTTGCAACTTTCCCAATCGGTAAGAAATTACCTTCGTCGTCTCTTATCCCAAGAAGAAGAGATGAAAGCCATTTTTTCCTTCTGCCTTCCCCCCATTCTGCACCAATAATAACAAGATCCAATGTTTCCATGGTTCGTTTAATCTTAAGCCATTTCTTCCCTCTTGCACCAGGCTGATATTGGGAATTATAATCTTTTACCATAATTCCTTCGTGCCCCTCACTTACTGATTTATTGTAGAAATTTTTTATATCTACAGGATTATTTGAAACTATATTTTCTGCAATTCTTACAATCTCAGATTCTTTCACAGAAGAAAGTAATATGCTTCTTCTCTCTTTTAAGGGAGATTCTATCAAGGATTTTCCGTCAACTAAAAGACAATCAAATAGGAAAAGTCTCAACGGTATTTTTTCAGATAACTCATTAATTTGATATTTCCGTCTTAATCTTCTTAAAACATACTGAAATGGAGCAATCTTCCCATCCTTGTAAGCAACAACTTCGCCCTCACAAAGGATAGTTTCTGGAATTAAAGTTGTCTTTAGCTCTGATAATACTTCTGGCAAAGCTTCAGTAATATTCTCTAATCTTCTAGAAAATAATTTAATAACATCCCCAGATTTATGGACTTGCACTCTTGCACCATCGTATTTAATTTCCATTTCTGGTTCATCAATTTCTTCTAATGCAATTTCTATTGAACCAATTGTTTGTGCAAGCATGGGTTTTATTGGTCTTCCGACTACAATGTCCAGCTTATTGAGTTCATCTTTTCCCTTTTTGGAGTATAGTGCTACCAATCCAAGGTCATTAGTCAATAAATAAGATTTTTCAACTTCTGGTTTTGGAATTCCTGAGAATTTAGCTATTGCATCAAGAATTATGCCTTCCGCTACACCTGTTCTCATCTGCTCAAGTATTGTTCTTGACAAGTATCGTGCTTCTAAAGCAGATGCAGCAGAGAATAGTTCTGAAAGATAATTTATTTTTTTATCTTGTGAACCTTTACCTTGAAATAAAGATACTTTTTCAAAAATATCTTTTAAATAAGATATTTCAATATTTATATCAAAGAAAGTTTGTTGCTTTTTTTGTCGTATTGCAATCTCTATTCCTTCCCCAAAATCCCCTGAAGAAATAATATACTCATCTATCTTATATTCGCTAATCCCCGTAACTTTAGATATAACTTTTATAAGAAGTCTTGGCCCTATTCCTAGTTCTTTTTCTGTCCATTTTGGGAATACATATCCAGATAAAAGACCAGTAACAAATGGTAAGATATCCTCTGGAATTCTTGCAAAGAAATCTGATAATATATCCCTTTTCTCAAGTTTCGATGTCGTTGCAGACAATTTTTCATAAACTTCTACGAGCTCTTTGTAGAGCATTTAATAACCCCTATAATTAAGATACGATACTGTCTCAAGTATTGTAATATAAGTTACAAATACCATCTCTAATATGGGTATTCCATATATAATAAACTTTTCTAAAAGCTCTGGTGAAATAAAAAAGTAAACTAGAAAACAGCCACCTAAGGGTATAAGAATTATAACTAAAAATGAGAAGAGGAAGAGAATAAATGAAGGCATTGTATATTGTAAAGAAAGGATCAAACTATTTTTTATTGCTTTAAACGGGGACAAGTTGTCTATAATTATCGAAGGGGATACAAAGTAAAAGAAAGGTGCTAGAAAAAATCCCATTAATATCAAGATGGGATGTACCGCATAGAATAAAAGTCCTGTTAGAAAAATCACAAATACCATTAGATTAACAATAATAACATTAAAAATCTTATAGTATGCTTCCTTTATAGAATTGGCATAATATTTTTTTCCGATTATTGCAAAATCTCTTAAGATAATCGAAGATAAATTATATGCAAATGTTAATAGAATAATATAAATCAACAAAGCAAGAAAGATTAAAACGGCCCATCTATAAACAAACCCAACTGCTTCCTCTCCTTTTTGGAATATAAAGAGTCCTTCACCTAGATATTGAAAAAGAAAAGACGTAACTATTATGTAGAAAATTGTAGGAATCAAAAAAGGCAATAATATTTGAAAATGCAAACTTTGGGTAGAAACTGAAAAAATATCCTTAAGGGAAAGCTTGGGCATAATGAAAAGTTATAGATTTGATTAAAAAACGTTTTGGTTACTTCAGTAAGAGGAAAAATAGCAGTAGTACTATCAGCAACAAGAAACCGATTAGAATTCCACCATACAGGAGTATATCATTTATAGAGCTCATGCCTTTGGAAGATTCAATCATTTGGTTACATTTAGAGATATAGTCCTCACAAGAAGATACTTTTCCTACATCACCAAGATTATTGAACTCTGCACTAGCTTTTTGGAAGTAAGATATTGCATTTTTATAGTCTTTAGATGAAAAATAGCTCTTTCCCATATCATAGTAATCGAGTGCTTTTCTATAATTCTCAATTTTTAATAAATTATTTTGGACTAATGTAATTTTCTGATTGTCCCCCAGTCTTTGGTAAAGCATTAATGCATTATTGTATATTTCGTTAGCTTTGTTAAAATTTTCCTCAGACATATACTTGTTTGCCTCTTCGAGATAATTCTGAGCTTGTACATATGTTGTTGCTTTTTCTATCATTTCTTCAGCCTTTAAGACGTCATCAAATTTTTTCTCAGCTAGGAATGCTTTTTTTGAGTCCTCAAAATACAAAATAGATTTTTGGTACTCGCCCATATCAAAATAGTGAAGACCCATCTCATAAGACGAGCCATTGTTTAAGAAGAGTTCACATTTTTCAATGTATCCATCGGCTTCTAAAGTTTTTGTAGTATTCTTATCTTTTTTATATTCCTCTCGAGCTATTTTGAAGTAGACTAAAGCATCTCTATAGTTTTGATTATTGAATGAATTCATGGCTTGACTGAAATACATATCGGCTTTACTTGCACCCATCATATTCTCATAATCAGATATAACATTAGAATAGTCAGCCAAAGCAAGATCAAGTGTACCATTGTGATCCATATCTTTTATTACTACATATTCAGTCATGAAATTAGTTTTAGATTGCCATAAAAGGTGACCAAATTCATCTAAAAGAAATATTTCACCATAAGCTTTGTTGAATCTATAAGTTGATGAAGAGCCTGCAACAATTTCGCCGAATCCATCCTCGTTTAGGTCTGAGGAATGTACGTTAGAA
Organism: Candidatus Methanofastidiosum methylothiophilum; assembly: GCA_001587675.1. Classification (GTDB taxonomy): domain Archaea; phylum Methanobacteriota_B; class Thermococci; order Methanofastidiosales; family Methanofastidiosaceae; genus Methanofastidiosum. The sequence goes on along the minus strand of LNGD01000018.1, from coordinate 75 downwards.
ATTGCTTTCCCAAGAGCGCTCTCCCAAACTCTTCCACCGACATTGACAATAACATAAACTTTTTCACCCGCGGCA
>LNGD01000017.1 GCA_001587675.1 Candidatus Methanofastidiosum methylothiophilum | reverse complement strand
ATATGTTAATAACAAAAAGAAAGGAAAATATAAATGTGCAGCATGCGGAAACGAATTATTTGATTCTGAAAGTAAATTTGATTCTGGTACAGGTTGGCCAAGTTTCAACAAACCCTCCAAAAATGAAAATGTTGAGGAACATGAAGACCAAAGCTACGGAATGATTAGAACTGAAGTAATATGCAGTAAATGTGGTGGGCATCTAGGCCATGTATTTGACGATGGCCCAAAACCAACGGGAAAAAGATATTGCATAAACTCAGCATCATTAAAATTTGAAGAGAAATGATGGGCGAGATATTGGAATAGAAGAATCGCCCACAAAGCTTATCAAGCTATTTGGAGAGATAAACGGACATTTTAAAGGTAAGAGAAAAAAGATTTTTGGATACCCAGTTTTTATGTTAATGGAAATATGTTTTGTAGACTTTATGATGATAGAAATAATCTTAGATTATCAGCTAAAGAAAAGGGGGAGGAACTTTCAAATAAGGGATTTTTCAGCATTTTGAAAGTATAAAAAGGATTATTAAACAATATGTGACGATAATTAATCCATTAGATCTCGATAGAAATTTCATTGATTCGTAGTTGAATAAGTCACTTGAATACACTAGACCATCCTCCAAAGAAAAAAAGAGGTGAAAAATTGGAATTAAAATTTAGAACGTTAAAACAAAAAGTAATTATTCCAGCAGACCCAGATGAAGTGTATGAAGCATTCATCGATGGCAAAAAACATTCAGAAGCTACAGGAGGCAAAGCAACATCCGACCCAAAAGTCGGGGGTAAGTTTACTGCTTGGGATGGGTATATTTTTGGAAAGCATGTGGGGCTTGAAAAAGGAAATAAAATAGTTCAAGAATGGTCAACAACAGAGTGGCCAAAGGGCTACCCTCCTTCCATATTTGAATTAAGATTTAAAAAAATAGACGGTGGAACTGAGATTGAAATGATACATTCAAAAGTTCCTGAAGAGCAAGCTGAGGATTACGACGTGGGTTGGAAAGAACACTATTGGAAACCTATGAAAAAATATTTCAAAAATAAAAAATAATTTATTTATTAATATATACTGAGTATGGATCAGTTAAAGCATAAACGTTAGAAAATCCTTTATTTGCAAGGAATTGAGCATTTGTAATTGCGGCCTGACTTGTACTACAGTAGACTATTATTTTTCTGTCTCTTGGAATACTTGATAACACGGAACCTAATTCAATCCCTGTTATATTAACTGCTCCTTGTATGTGCCCTGACCTATATTCATCAGGGCTTCTAACATCTATAATGAATAGGGGTTCGCCACTTGCTATCAATTGTTTTAGCTGAGAAGAGTTAATTAATTGGTATGCAACAGCTTGACTGCCGGTATCTTCTACTATCATATTGATTAATGTAACTAAATTATCCTGAACTGCGAACCTTGTATGGTCTCTGTCGCTTCCAGCAATAACAAAGACTTCCTGTTTAGAGGTCCATTGGTCTCGCTTTTCATAGAATATTTGGTATCCAGTTATAGTTCTTAGATTGTATGTTTCACTAGAAGGTAATATTTGAACTGCTAAGACCCCAGTATGATCAGGTGCGTTTGGACCTCCCATAATTATCACATAGGGATAGGACTTATATCCCATATCATTTTTCCCAAAATATGTAATTGTCATGCCTCTACTCTCAAGTATGGAAATAATGTTACTGTTTAGATTATAATCAATACTATTGGCAACTAAGGCAACATTTTTTTGTCCAGATACTGCACCCAAGCAAGATATCAATATCAAGGCCATTAGCAATAAAATTAATTTTCTTCTCATTTGATCCCCAAATACAAAATATGTTTCAATCTATAAAAAACTTGTGTAATCAAATTAGGATATTCCAAAAATATTAAATACTTTCTATTGGTGCAACTTTATGATATAATGGAAGTGACTTCGTCTAAAGAGCGATTCGTTTCTTTATTACAAAAAGGTGACATATTACTCAGTAAAAATGAGAAAAATCCCATCGAATCAGTTATTTGTAAAGCCGTTCCAGATGCGAGATGGCCACACTGCAGATTGTATATTGGCTTTGGGAAAAGTGTAGAATCTACCGTTGGCGGAGTCAAGGTAAAGGATATCAATGAGTATTTAGATACCGATAATTTGATGATCATAAGGCCACCTGAATACATTGACAAAGATAAACTAGTTAAGGATTGCATGATGTATCTAGGTCTTAATTACAGCTATTTACAGTTTATCCGGACAGGCAGCTTATTCCTATTAAAAAGGTTAATTAAAAAGGATTTAAGAAAATACTTTAAGATAGACTTTGATAAAAATGTAGTCTGTTGTGAATTAATCGCTTATGGTCTGCTAAAACAGGGATTTGGATATGATGTCACGCCAAATTTCTGCTTCCCCGATCAATTCGAAGACGATAAAAGAATGGAAATTATAATAAAGTATGTACCGCCCATTTATATAAATACAAAATAATCCATTAGACTATCAGCCTTCTCTTCATGAGTTTTATTGAAACAAAGAAGAATACTGTAGTTGCGGCTAAAATCCATAATAAGCTTGTTAATAACGAGATACTGTAAACGCCAAGTGTCAAGGCTCTGTTTATTATAACTATGTGGGCCAAAGGCAATATAGCTAAAGCAATATATTGAACGGCTTCAGGCAATACTGTAAGAGGAAAGAAGGTACCACTGAACAAAAACATCGGAGTAATAAAGAGAAAATTTGGGTAACTTAAAGCATCTATTGTAGGACTTAACGCAGTAAAGCACATTGCGATACAAGCAAACAATAACCCTCCCAAAAATGCAAATGGAATAATCAGCAAAGAGGATGGCATTTGTACAACGCCGAATGCAAGTAAAACTGGCAACATTATGGTGGCATAGATGGCGCTTCTAGTTGCCCCCCAGAATAATTCTCCTGCAATGACCTCTTCAATTGAAATCGGGGTAGAGATCATTGCATCGAAAGTCTTTAGGTAATACATTCTAACAAATGATGTGTATGTGCATTCAAAAAATGAAGCGTTCATCACAGATATTGAAACTAGTGCAGGGGCTATGAATTTTGCATATGGAACTCCATCAACACTTTCTATAAATCCACCCAATCCAAATCCTAAGGCTAAAAGGAAGAGGACTGGTTCTAAGAAAGGTGGGACAAAGTTTAGTTTCCATGTCTTAACAAAGGTGACTATGTTTCTCCTCCACGGCTTCAAAAATCTATAGCTTAGTCCAAACATATTTATTCCCTTAACTTCCTTCCTGTTAATTTCAAGAACACATCTTCTAAAGTTGCAGGTCTTGCGGTAACACCACTATCAACACATTCTTTTAAGATTAAATTAGTTATGTCAGATACATTCTCGTTATAGATTTCTACACTTTCATTAGCGACTTCGTATTTGATATTATTTTTTTCAAGGCAAGTTTTTATTTCAACTGTATTTTCTGCTTCAACAATATGGTCTCCAACATATTTCTTAACTAACTCTTTAGGAGTCCCTTCAACTAGGATCCCGCCATTGTCCATTATGACAAGCCTATCGCACAGTCTAGCAGCTTCTTCCATATAATGAGTAGTTATGATGACGGTAATCCCTTTTGATGAAAGATCCTTTAACTTCTCCCAAATTAGATGTCTAGCCTGTGGGTCAAGACCCGTAGTTGGTTCATCTAATATTAATAATTTAGGATTATTTATCATTGCCCTAGCCAAGACGAGTCTTCTTTTCATTCCTCCAGATAACTTATCAACAGCACTGTCTTTTTTCTCATTGAGTTGGACATAATCTATTAGCTCATTTGCCCTCTTTTTTGCCTCTTCTACAGGTATATCAAAATATCTTGAGTACTGAATAAGATTTCCTATAACAGAAAAATCAGGATCTAAATTATCCATCTGTGGAACAACGCCCATTTGTTGCTTTATTTCTTTGGGATGCTCGTTCACATCTAATCCAAATACTTTAAGGTCACCACCTGTCTTCGGCGATACACACTGAATCATCTTCATTGTAGTAGTTTTACCTGCTCCATTTGGTCCTAAAAAACCAAAAACTTCACCCTCTTTGACTTTGAAATTGATCTTATTGACTGCTAAAACGTCATTGAATTTCTTTTCAAGATTTTTGGCTTCAAGGACTATTGTCAAAAAAACACCTGTTTAGAAACTTTTTTATCTTTATAAAAAACTTTACCCATTTTATTTCTTAATTAGCATGTCCTTCAATTCAATTTCTGGATGGTGGTATCTACCTCTTTTTGCAGTTTTTGATCCACATTGGATTGCTTTTTCTGGGCACCAATGAAAACATGCAAAACATTGTTCACAATTATGTTGCCACTCTGGCTTCCCATTCTCTAACTTTATATTATTAACAGGACATATTTTGATACATGTTCCACAGCTAGAACATTTTTCATCTGAGGAGAAATGCTTATCTTGATTTGGAAATTTTGGAGATTTGATATTATGTCCAATTTTAGTAAATATTAAGTTAGTAACAAAAGATCCTTTTTCAAGATGGTGTTCTTCCCTTTTATTTACTATATTTGCTATTTTAGCTATCTTCTCTTTTTCTTTTGCAAACACTTTTTCTTGGAAATCATTTGACTTGACATCATACATAGGAGTGTAATTACCTGGCATCTGTATCACAAATCCAGAAGATAATTTAAGGCCCCTTGATTTGAATTTATTTGATAAGTGCCTTATTGCTCCTGCAGCCATTCCCCCATATGTTGCAATTCCAAAGAAATAGCTACCATTATTTGCCTGAATCTTATCTATAAATCTTGAAACAATTAATGGTGTTCCTTCAAAATAGACAGGATAGATAATACCTATGCAGCCTTCCTTAATTTCAATTTTATCCTTTTTAATTTCTTTAGCTATATTTACCAATTCGACTTTTCCTTTTATATTTGAAGCAAGGTCTCTCGCTACAGCTAAAGAATTTCCAGTTCCTGAAAAATAAAATATTTTTGTATCCATGTTTTTTCCCCTATTAATTCTTAGAATCACATTTTTCGAATGCATACTGGAATATTAGATCAATGTCTCTCTTGTGTTTTAGGAAAGTTTCAATGTCTATAATGTAATACACATTATACCCCTCTTTTTTAGGCAATAAGATCCCGATATTCTTCAGTATTTTAAGGTGTTGTGAAGCCGCAGGTTGAGTTATCCCCAGTATATTTGCAAGTTCAGAGACAGAAATTTTATCTATCGTGTTGGAAGCAAGTATGTTTATTATTAAAAGTCGATTTATATCCCCAAAAGCTTTGAATATATCTGCCATCTTCACAGCCATTTTATACTTTTCATCCAGCTCTTTTGATTCCATATAAGTTTATAAGAATATACTTATATAAATCTTTCGGTATATATTATTTGTTGAATAATTGCGCTAAAATTAATCGCAAAGCTTAAACCCTTTATAATCCCAATATATCTATGCAAATCAAAGGTGACACCATAAACGAAAAATATGTCAATATGGAAAAGTTTTGCATTTCTTTTGATTTTTTGAATGAGATATGGGACAAGAAGCTAGCTCTTATGAAAAAAGATAGGTCAGAAAACCTTATTTTAACTCGGAATCCTTTATCAAATTTGTGACAACTATAATGGTCGCCTATGGACTAAGGTACAGGCAGACCGAATGCTTTCTTCGAGCCCTATCAGAGCATTCGACTAAGATTGAGCCTATAGACTACATCACCATCTAGAAGAGAACGCAATTTCCATAATATAGTTAAGGAAAAACGCTTCAACACGCTCTTTGGGCTCGCCTCTTCGAGCTAGATCAGTGCGTGAAGTGAAAAAGATTGGCCAGGGAGTGTGGAAAGAGAAATATGGATATGGCCGGCGGTGGCGCATAGAATCATACTTTTCTGCAGTCAAGCGCTCATTTGGCGAAGGAACTACGGCCAAGCGATTTGACATGGCGCAAAAGGAAGTGATGATGAAGTTTATACGGTATGACAAGCTGCAACAGCTAGTGTAAAACTAAAGATAAAGGAGAAACAAGTTAGAGATGAGTGTCGTTTCGAGTAGAATTATGCAACAAAGCATCTCAAATGCAAAGACTTATAAATATTAGTCTATCCTAATAAAGTGTTACTATTATCCAATTAGTAACACGAGGGATTAAATGCATATACCTGACGGATTTTTAGATATGAACATAGCAATAGTATATTATTTACTTACTGCGATAGTAATTGCATTTTGTATTTACAAAATAAAAAGAGACGGTGTTGATGAAAAAAGAATACCTATAGCAGGCCTAGTTGCCGCCGGTATTTTTGCAGCACAAATGCTAAATTGGCCAATTCCAGGAGGTACTTCTGCCCACTTTGTTGGTGGTGCCGTTGCAGCTATTATCTTGGGCCCATTTTTAGGCTGTATAGCTATGACATCTGTTGTAACAATTCAAGCATTAGTTTTTGGAGATGGAGGTATTACTGCTTTAGGAACAAATCTATTTAGTATGGCAATTGTTGATGTTTTTGTAGCTTACTACCTATATAAAGTTCTAAGTAAGAAAAACACAAAAATAGCTTCATTCATTGCAGGTTGGCTCGGAATAACCTTAGGGGCAATAAATACTGGAATAGCAGTTGGATTATCCTCAACTTTCAAGTATTCAATAACTACTACGGTTCCCATAATGGGGATATGGCATGGTGTCTTAGGAATAATTGAAGGTTTAATCACCGTTGCAATTGTATCTTACATCGAAAAAAATCGTGGCGATATTCTATACTCCTCAACTAAAAATAAAAAAGTAGGCAAAGGAGGAAGGAAATGAATTTCAAAGATTTTATTTTAGAGCATAAGCAAGCACTTTTAGTAATATTCGTGGCTATATTACTCTCACCATTATTCGCTCTAGCAGCAGACGCTGTAGGGTACTCAGAACCATTAGAAAAATCAGCAGAGCATCTGGGTGCAGAAGAGACTCCACTTTACGGAGGAATTCTCCCTGACTACTCTGTACCGGGATTAGATTCACCAATCGGAACTTTTATAGCCGGGCTCGTAGGATCTTTAGTAACTCTTATAATAATGTACGGAGTTACAAAGTTAATACAAGGTAGAAACAATTGAAATACGAACCAGTGGAAGCACTTATTAAAAGTGCTTCACAATATTTTGAAGTTTTTTTTATACAAGAAAACGTAAAAAGTCCCTTAAGATTAGTGGATACGAGAATTGGATTAATGGGATTTTTAGTTCTTGTAATGTTAAGTATCAATACTTTCTCTCCAAACAAACTTTTTTTCATTTTATTTAATTTATTTATTTTAATTATTGCATCAAAAGTTCCGTTATATTCTTACTTTAAGAGAGTTGGTTTAATGCCATTGTTTATCTTTACAATAATGTTGCCACAAGTTTTTTTGTCCTCAATTGAATATGCCTTATTATTTACCTTTAGAATATTCCTTGCTGTTTCATTTATAACAATATTCACAATAATTGTACCTTTCAAAGAAATCCTTTCAACTTTAAGATTCTATAGAATACCTTCTATATTGATTCTTACTTTTTCTTTTACTTATAGTTATATCTACTTAGTATTTAATGAATTATATCGGATTTTAGTTGCTAGAGAATGTAGGAGATTTAACAACAAGGGCTATAGAAAAATTTGGAAAGAAGGTGGAGAGTTATTGGGAACGTATTTCATAAGAGTCTATGAACGTGGGGAAAACATACACCTTGCAAGAATATCTAGAGGCTATAACAATGATAAATACTATACCATTTTTCAAAAGTTTAACTTACTGCCTAACTTAATATTTGTAATCTTTATCGCATTGACAGTTATTGGGTGGGTGATACTTTGAATATAATAGAAGCATCAAATATAAAATATGTTTATCCCGATAAAACATTAGGGGTCAAAAATTTTAGCTTGGATATCCAAGAATTTGAAAGGTTAGTCTTGCTCGGTTCAAACGGAAGTGGTAAATCAACTCTACTAAAAATATTTGCAGGGCTTGTTAAACCTACTTCAGGCGATATAAAAATATTTGAAAAAAGGGTTAATAGAGATAATTATCCATATTTTAGAAAGAATATAGGTTTTTTATTTCAGAATTCAGATGATTTTTTATTTAATCCAACAGTTGAAGATGAACTATTGTACACTCCTTTGCAATTGGGATTTTCTACGGAAGAGGCTAAAAATCTAATCTTAGAAAATTCTAATTATTTTGGTATAAAAAAATTATACGAAAAACCGCCTTTTAGACTTAGTGGTGGAGAAAAAAAGCGAGTTGCACTAGCATGTGTACTTCAGCTGAATCCTAGATTATTGATATTAGATGAGCCTACGTCGAATATCGATGGGAAAACTAGAAAGAAAATAATAGATTTTTTAAAAGAGTACGAAGGCACGATGATAATCTCAACACATGAAATTGATTTTGTTAAGAAAATTTCAAACAAAGTAGTTTTACTTTCGCCTGAAAAAGAAATATTGAAAATTGGAGGAATTGAACTCCTAGAAGACAAGAACTATTTGGAAGATGCAGAAATACTCTAAGAGTAGACTAATTAATAATTCCTAGGTGCAGACGAGTACAAAGGCTTAAATCCCCTCAAGTTCCATCGATTTCTCTGTTAGAATATAATAAGTTTTTTAAAAGATTTTAACATTGATAAATCATGAAAAGAGAACTTTTAATGGGTAATGAGGCCATTGCCTTAGCTGCATTTGAAGCCGGTGTTGAAGTTGTTGCAGCTTACCCTGGTACCCCTTCTACAGAAATTCCAGAAACTGCTGCACGATTTGCGAAACAATATGGTGTTTATGTTGAATTTTCTACTAATGAAAAGGTAGCCCTTGAAGTAGGAATTGGGGCTTCTTGGGCAGGTAAAAGAGCATTAGTCACAATGAAGCATGTAGGTCTAAATGTTGCATCGGATTCCCTTATGACTCTTTCTTATACAGGAGTTGAGGGGGGATTTGTCTTAGTTTCAGCAGATGAGCCAGATTGCCATTCTTCTCAAAATGAACAGGACAACAGGATATTTGCCAGATTTGCAAATGTACCTTGTTTGGACCCGGCATCTCCTCAAGAAGCAAGGGACATGACGATATTTGCCTATGATTTATCCGAATTATTTTCAATCCCTGTAATTTTAAGGCCAACTACTAGAGTTTGCCATGGGAGAGGTGACGTTGAGTTAGGGGAGATAAATATCCAAAAGAGGGAAGGAAAATTTACAAAAGACGTCACAAAATATGTCACAGTTCCCTCGCACTCTAGGGCATTACACAAAAAACTACTGTATAAAATGGAAAAAATAAGAGAATTCATTGAGGATTCTAATCTTAATTATGTCATCTCTGGAGAAGGGAAAACTGGGATCATTGTAATTGGAGCATCGTTTAACTATGTGATGGAATCGCTTAAAATATTGGGGATTAAACCTCCAATATTAAAAATTGGCATATCAAATCCCCTCGCAAAAAACAAAGTCCTGTCTTTCATTAAAGATTTGGAAAAAGTTGTTATCGTTGAGGAATTGGAACCAGTTATAGAAAATGACATCAAGATCCTAGTTGCAGATAATCAATTGAGCTTGAAGGTTTATGGGAAGAGTATATTTCCAAGAACAGGTGAATTCTCAACTGATTTAGTCACCGACATACTCTCAAGATTCTTTAGGATTGAATTGAATAAGGATCAGCCAAAGAACATATCCGTACCAGTAAGAATGCCAATTCTTTGTGCTGGATGCCCTCACAGATCAACATTTTATGCAATTAAGAAGGTTACAAGAGGAAAGGCAATATTTCCTTCAGATATAGGTTGTTACACTCTTGGGTACACAAGACCTTTGCAGACAGTTGATACATGTATTTCAATGGGATCAAGTTTTGGCATTGCATGTGGTCTTGCAAAATCAGTAAATGAGCCGATAGTTGCAACTTTGGGAGACTCTACTTTCTTTCATGCAGGTATTCCTCCATTAATAAATGCCAAGTACAATCATTCTAAAATAGTCGCAGTTATACTTGATAACTTGACAACAGCGATGACAGGTCATCAGCCTCACCCTGGAACACAATTGACTGCGATGGGTGATCAAGCAGGGAGTGTTTCTATTGAAAAACTGGTTGCTGCAATGGATATACCTGTCGAAGTTGTCGATGCAAACAATGTAAAAAGCATTGAAGAGGCCGTTAAGAGAGGTATAGAAAGTAAAGAAGTATATGCTATTATATCTAGAGGGCCATGTGTTCTTCTTAAAGGGAGGGAAAAGAAACCAGTTTTTAGAGTAGAAGTATCTATGTGCAGAGCATGCAAAGCGTGTATAAAGCTTTCCGGTTGTCCAGCGTTGGAATTTAAAGATGGACACTCTAGCATAAATCCCTCTGTTTGCACGGGCTGTGGGCTTTGTGCATATATATGTCCTGTAGAAGCAATAAAAAGATAAATTCTTTTTATTCTATTTTTTATCATTAATTTTTTAGTTGCAATAGTATATATTATATATTTAATTATTGCTAATCAATATTGGATAAATTTATATAGCACTATTGACCCATTATTGTTAGTCAATAACTTACATTGGAGGGATACAATGAAAAAAATTAGTTCAATAATAATGAGTGCATTAATAATATTATCTTATTTAATTGTAATAAATCCTGTCAGTGCAGCAACTCTTGAAGTTGGTGTAGGTAAACAGTATTCAACAATACAATATGCAATTGGCAATGCTTCAGCAGGGGATACGATTCAGGTATATCCTGGTACATATATTGAAGATTTAGTTATACCTGTGGATAAAAATAACCTTACCATAACATCAAGCAGTGGTGCAGTAATAATCGGAGTATCTAATGTAAATGTTTCTCACTCAGATACAATTATTCCTAATATCGAAATTCTATCAAATGGTGTCAAGATTAGCGGATTTAAGATAGAAAGTCCGGATTATGTTTTAGGATTTAAATCAAGTGGTATTGTGATAGGTGGGAAGAATATTGAGATTTCAAACAATCAATTTGTTATCAATTCTGCCGTTACTCAAGGAGATATATCAGTCGCAATTCAAACTTATAGTGATTTAATAAAGAAGGGAGTTGACATATCAGGATTAAAAATAAACAACAATACATTCAATCACAAAAATGATACTGGTCAGTGGGGTTACGAAGCTATTTACATAGGTCCAGACAATCCTACTTCTGAAGTATTTATCCAGAATAACAACTTTTCAGGTAGATTGTTTAGGGGGATTACATCACAAAGGTCAAAGACAGTTATTAATAACAATGTGATGCTGACTGATCTTTCTCCTGTTTCAACTGATTTTAAAACAGCGGGAGCTTACCAAGGAATTAATATCGGAAATATCTATAGAGATACTCAATCTGATATTACAATCAGTAATAACATAATAAAAGGTTCTTCTTTAAACAAAGGTTTTGGAGAAGGAATCAGTATAGGATATAAAGGTCAGAGCCTATCCAACATAAATATAACTGGTAACAAAATATTCTACAACTCAAAGGGTTTTATGATTTCTTCAAGTTACGGAGTAAAAATAAACAACAACGAAATACTAAACAACTCAATAGAAGTCCAAAACGATGACTCATATACCCTCGATGCTCAGTATAACTGGTGGGGTTCGAATGCAGGGCCAATGAGATCAAAAATAATTGGAAATGTCAGATACTTGCCTTGGGTAAAATACAGTGAAATGCCAGTTTCTAGTATTTCAAAAATACTAAAGAAGAACCAGGATAAAAAGAACAACAAATAAAATACCCAATCTATTTTCTAATTATTTATATTTTATTTTAATATATCGAATATTTTCAAAAGTACTAATTCTTATTATTTTAAAAGTGATAAAAATTTTTATCTATATTAATTATTGCCGTTACTTTTTTAATATATTAAAATCAAATATAATGAAAGAATATAGTCATTTAATACTATTAATTTTTTCATGGTGAGATAATGGCTGAAATAAAAATAGATGTAAAAGGTCAAACATGTCCTGTACCGCTAGTCGAGTGCAGAAAAGCTTTGCGAAAAGCTGCTACTGGAGATGTAATTGAGATTGAGGGTACTCATCCTGCGTCTAAAAAAGAGATCCCAATGGCTGTAAAAGCATTAGGTTACAAAATATTATCCATTGAAGAGGAGGGTAATACTTGGCGGATAAAGATATGCAAGCAATAGATTCAAAAAAGAACAAGGCCACGATTATTGTTCACAGCGGGGACATGGATAAAATTTATAGCGCTTTAATAATTGGAAATGGGGCACTTTCAATGGGCATGGAAGTATCACTTTACTTTACTTTCTGGGGGCTTCAGAGATTGAAGAAAGGAGAGTTAGATAAAGGACCTCTTTCTAAAATGAATATGCTTGGCCTAGGCAAGATGATGATAAAAAAAAGAATGGACAAAGCTAATGTGATCTCTCTTGAAAAACTCATAACAGATTTCAAGGAACTTGGGGGAAAAATTTTGGCCTGCGACATGACAATGGAAATAATGGGAGTAAAACCTGAAGATCTGAGGCAAGATCTTATTGACGATTACTGTGCAGTTGGGGCATATATCCAAGAAGCTATGGAATCAAGAATGACTTTGTTTATCTAATATGGTGAATTGAAATGGAAAAAAATGTTTATCTTGATAACGCTGCTGCAACAAGACTTGATGAAAGAGTGCTTGAAGCAATGAAAAAATATTTTTTTGAAGTATATGCAGTTGCTACTTCTGAATTCGGCTATTCACTGGGCATCGAAGCTAGAGAAGCTTTGGAAGAAGCAAGAGGAGTTATAGCAAATAAACTTGGGGCAGAGCACGATGAAATAGTTTTTACTTCAGGGAGCACTGAATCAAGTAACATGGCAATTAAAGGTGTGGCCTTGGCACTAAAGGAGAAAAAGGGAAAGCATATAATTGTATCAAAAATTGAAGATTTCCCTGTTCTGAACAGCGCTAAAAGTCTTGAAAAGCAAGGATTTGAAATCACTTACCTTGATGTGGACCAACACGGATTAGTTAACTTTGAACAGCTTGAGAACTCCATTAGAAACGACACAATATTAGTATCAATCCAGCATGCAAATCAAGAGATTGGAACTTTACAAGACATTAATAGAATAGGAAATTTATGCAAACAAAAAGGAGTTCTTTTTCATACAGATGCAACACATACCTTCACGAGAATTCCAATCGATGTCAAAAAAATACATGCTAATCTAATCACAGTGTCGGCTCATACTATCCATGGTCCTAAAGAAACTGGTGCCCTCTTTATTAGAAAGAATACACCGTTAACCAAATGGATGGATGGGGGATTTCAGGAATTTAACAAACGTGCTGGGCTTGAAAATATTCCAGGCGCTGTTGGATTTGCAAAGGCTGTTGAATTAGTAACTCAAGAAGAAAATAATAAATTACAACAGTTTCGTGATTATCTAATTAAGAGAGTGTTGACCGAAATACCAAATACAACTTTGAATGGTCATTTGGAGAAAAGAATTCCTCATAATGCTAACATAACTTTTCACTATGTAGAGGGTGAATCAATTACTCTTCATCTTGATATGAGGGGATTCTCAGTCAGTACGGGTTCCGCATGTTTTAGTAAATCTCTTGAGGCTAGTCATGTCATAATGGGTATAGGTGGAGATCATGAGAGGGCTCACGGATCTGTAAGATTTACATTTGGGCGGTATAACACTATGGAAGATGTTAATTCAGTTGTGGATAATATTTCTGAAGTTGTGGAAGAACTCAGAAAAATCAGTCCATTGGGCAAAAATTCATAGGAGGTTTAACAATGAAATTTCCATATAGTGAGAAGGTGTTGGAGCATTTTCGACACCCACATAATGTAGGTAAATTAGAAAATCCTGATGGTAAAGCAACGGAAGGAAGTCCTGCATGTGGGGACATGGTTTCTGTTTACATTAAAGTTGATTCAGAAACTAAGACAATCCAAGATATAAAATTTGAATCTTATGGATGTGCGTCCAATATTGCCACAAGTTCAATAATAACCGATATGGCCAAAGGAAAAACACTTGATGAAGCTAAATTAATTACTTGGCAACAGGCAACTGAAGCTCTAGGAGGACTACCTCCAATTAAAGCACATTGCTCTGTTCTAGCCGTTGAAGGATTGAGGGCCGCAATACAAAACTATGAAGAAAAACATGGGCTCGTATCTGAAAAATCGCCGACAACAATTGAGATAGTTAATAATAGACTGAAAAAAATCATGAATCCACTGACAGGCCTTGACGTAGTAAAAACTAATCTTATTAAAAAAATAGAAATTGACAATGGTAAAGTTTCTATTATTGTTGATTTGCCTTCAACTCACCAATTTGCTGCATCTATAAAAGAAGAAGTCAAAGAAAAGATTGGGACTCTGTGGGATGTCAAGGAGATTGTCGTTGATTTCATTGATTAATTGTTAGTTAGATATCCTTAAAAACTAATTTTATTCTTTTTATTAACTTGAACAAAGATGATTCAATGGAATTAATTTCTGTTATTCTAATTGCTATTGGGCTTTCTATGGATGCTTTGGCAGTTTCAGTCACCAGTGGCATTATAATCAAAAATCCAAAAATATCAGATGCACTAAAGATATCTGCTTCTTTTGGAATCTTTCAGGCAATCATGCCCTTAATAGGATGGATATCAGGGATAAAAATATCCAATTTTATCTCTTCTTTTGATCACTGGATAGCTTTTTTAATATTAGTTTTCTTGGGATTTAAAATTATTTATGAAACGCTGATGTCAGACTCGAAAAAAGAAACTTTCAATCCTCTTGACTTTCAAGTTTTAATGTTATTGTCAATTGCTACCAGTATTGATGCATTGGCAGTGGGATTAAGCTTTGCTTTTCTTGAGATGGATATCATGGGACCTTTTTTAATTATTGGATTTGTTACTTTTATGATTTGTTTTATTGGATTTTTTATAGGAGATAAATTTGGCCATTTCTTTGAAAATAAAATCAAGATGGTTGGGGGAGTGATTTTAATTATTATTGGTTTTAGGATACTTATAGAACATATATTTTATTAAAAATCATAAGAAATGCTTTTATAGCCTTAAAATATTCTTATATCATTAATTTATAAATATAGCTGTATGCGTAGATAGTTATGATATTTGTATTATTCTTGATAATTACCAACGGGGCTAACGATGAATAAAATTGATGATAGATTACCATTTGGGAATCCAATAACTATTGTTGTAATATATGTAATGATTAGTATAGTCCTGATAATTTTTTCAGATGTAGTTTTATCAACGATTGCAAAGGACGTTCCTACTTTAACAATGCTTCAGAGCTTTAAAGGCATGATTTATATAATTATCAATGCAATAATTATCTACATTCTTGTTAATCGTGGATTTAGGTCTATTTCGGAGTCTAATGAATATATTAAAGAAAATGAAAGAAAGCATAATATTATCTTGGATACAGTTGGAGATATAATTGTTTACGTTGATAAGTATGGCAAAATTATTGATGTAAATAAAAGAGTGGAGATAAAATTAGGATATAAAAAAGATGAATTATTAGGAAAGAGTTTCATTGATGTTGGAATATTGGATGTTAAATATATGCCAGTTATGGCAAAAATGTTCAGACAAGGAATTGATAATAAAATGGGCGGGAAGGCTGAACTTGAATTAAAGCACAAAGATGGCAGTACAATTGTAGTTGAAGCCAATAATAAATTTATTTTTCAGAATGGTGAGGTAGTAGGTGCAGTAACTGCTTTCAGGGACATCACTGAGAGAAAGAAAGCTTTAGTTCAAATTGAAAATAATATAGAGCATTTTGCTCACTTGATCGATCATATAAGAAATCCTTTAGCCATACTCAGCACATTTACTCAGGTGAAGATTACAGATAAAGATATCAAAAATAAATTACTTGTCCAAATTGAAAGAATAGACGAGATTATTAAACAACTGGACGAAGGCTGGATGGATACTGAAGACACACGAAAATTTTTGAAAGATTATAAGTAATCAAATTAATCAAACAGCTTTAACCACTCATCTATTCTAATGTTTTTCTTAACTGAAGTTTTAATGATCTTGATTCTTGGATTTAGAGATAGACAGTCTCTCTCCATTTTTTCAGGGCTCGCATCAACAGCTTCGGCTATATCAATTTTGTTGATTATACATATTTCTGAAAATCTAAAGATTGTTGGATGTTTTAATACTATGTCGTCTCCTTCACTAACACTGACTACTACAATTCTTTTGTCTTCTCCTAAGGTGAAATCAGAAGGGCATATTAAGTTTCCGACATTTTCCATGAAAAGATAATCAAGATCTTGAAGAATGCCACGCTCCTCTAAATCTTCCAATTCATGCGAGATTAAATGTGCATCTAGGTGGCATTCTTTGCCTGTATTAAGAGGTATTACTAAGCATTTATGTTTTCTAAATCTGTTAGAGTCATATTCGGCGACTACATCCCCGGCTATAACAGCAACCTGTTTTCCATTTTTTACTAGATGATCAATTGCCAATTCTATAAGTGAAGTTTTCCCAGATCCTATTGCACCCATAATATTGTAGGATTTAACGTTGTATTTTTTTAGAAGAACTTTGTTCTCATTAGCAATCATTATGTTCTCTTTTATTATATCTTTATCAATACTAATGTCAGAGGTTTTATGCATGGAAGATATAAACAATGTTAATTTAAATAATTTAGTATTTATAAAAATCATAAGATATAATTATGAAAATACAGTTGAAATTAAGAAAATTTTTGCAATTCAAAATTTAAAAATCATTTACCAAAAGATTTATAATTAGTAAGATATTTATCCTAATAGTTTGAGACATGTGTAACTCGGAGGGATTTATATAAGCATGGCAGTTTCTGAAGGTTATAATTATGATAGGATATGTAATACCGATTATGCAGAAGAGCCATTAAATTTATCAGATAATGCGATTAAAGTTTTAGAAAGAAGATACCTAAAAAAAGATCAAGAAGGAAATATTATCGAAACTCCAAATGATCTTTTTTTGAGAGTCGCTAAAAGTATAGCAATAGCTGATTTAATTTATGATGAACAGGCAGATGTCGATGGATTAACTAAAGATTTTTACGAAATGATGACCAAATTTGAGTTTCTTCCAAACTCGCCCACTCTTATGAATGCAGGCAGGGAACTTGGTCAGTTATCTGCTTGTTTTGTTTTACCCATAGATGATTCTATTGATAGTATTTTTGATGCAATAAAATACACTGCTTTAATTCATAAAAGTGGAGGCGGAACTGGGTTCTCATTTTCCAGGCTTAGACCAAAAAATGATGTAGTCCTAACAACTAAAGGGATTTCTAGCGGCCCAGTTTCATTCATGACTGTTTTTGATACTGCAACTGAAACGATTAAACAAGGAGGAACGAGAAGAGGCGCGAATATGGCGATCCTTAGAATCGACCATCCCGACATTCTTGAGTTTATTAAATGTAAAGAAGAAAATAGCAAACTAAATAATTTTAATATATCTGTTGCAGTAACAGATAAGTTTATCGAAGCTTTTGAAAATGGAACTGATTATGATATTATAAATCCAAGAACAGGGAATGTTGAAGGCCATCTTAATGCTAAGGAAGTATTTGAACTTATTGTTAAAATGGCTTGGAAAAATGGTGAACCCGGAATAGTTTTTATCGATAGACTAAATAGGAGCAATCCAACTCCTTCTATTGGTGAAATTGAGAGTACAAATCCTTGTGGGGAACAACCACTTTTACCATATGAATCATGCAATCTTGGTTCTATCAATCTTTCTAAATTTTTAAAGAATTCAGAAAAAGGATATGAAATAGATTATGATCATTTAAGAGACGTAGTTAAGAAGTCGGTTCATTTTCTTGATAATGTAATTGACGTAAATAGGTATCCTCTTGCCCAAATCGAAGAAATGACCAAAGCCAATAGAAAGATAGGTCTTGGAGTTATGGGATTTGCAGATATGCTTCTTAGATTGGGGATTCCTTATAACTCTGATGAAGCTGTTGACATAGCAAAGAACGTAATGAAATTTATTAAAGAAGAAGCTACTGAAATGTCTAAAGAACTTGCAATTAAAAGAGGGCCATTCCCAAACTATGAAAGAAGTATTTTCTATGATAGGGGTGAGATTCCTATTCGAAATGCCACTGTAACGACTATAGCCCCAACAGGTACGATAAGTCTTATAGCAGGATGCTCTAGCGGAATAGAACCTATATTTGCAATCTCTTATATACGAAATGTAATGGACAAAGATGAGCTTATAGAAATTAATCCTGTGTTTGAAGAAGTTTCAAGAAAGAAAAACATATATACTCCTGAACTAATGAAAA
>LNGD01000016.1 GCA_001587675.1 Candidatus Methanofastidiosum methylothiophilum | reverse complement strand
CTGTGGTCCGGGGTAGAAAGGGCGAGTATTCAACACTGCTCAAAGAAATAAATCAGGAAGGATTTGCTAGAGCTGAAGTTGATGGAGAGATAAAGGAATTAGATGTTGAAATAAGACTTGAGAGATACAAGAAGCATGATATCAACATTATAATTGACCGCTTGGTTTTAAAAGAAGGTATTTCTCCAAGACTTTATGAAGACATAGAGTTGGCACTGAAAAAAGGCGAAGGAATATTATTTGTTGACATAGATGATAAAAGAAAAACATTCTCTGAAAATTTTGCATGTACTGAATGTGGTATTAGTTTAGAGGAGATTACTCCAAGAATGTTCTCATTTAATAGCCCTTATGGCGCATGTCACTCTTGTCATGGCCTTGGGTTTAAACAGGAATTTGATCCCGACCTTATTATCCCTAATAAGGAACTTTCTTTACTGGAAGGTGCTATCGATGTTTGGCGATCAAAAATTGATGGATTTAGAAGTCAAACATTAGAAGCTCTGTCTAAAAAGTTTAATTTTAGGCTTGACGTACCTGTTAAGGAGTTATCAAAAAAGCATTTGGATATATTACTTTATGGAACTACGGATAAGGTTAGGTATAATTATAGATCTAGAAGTTCACCCTCTTATTGGTCATACGAAGGAACTTTTGAAGGTGTGGTGCCTTGGCTTGAGAGAGCTTACAAAGAAACTGAGTCTGAATATAGAAAGGAACAATTTGAGAAATATATCAGATTAAAAACGTGTGAGGTATGTAAAGGGAAGAGATTAAAACCTGAGGCACTTTCAGTTAAAATTCTTAATAATTCAATAATAGACGTCACAGAATTACAAATAAGTAACTGTTACAAATTTTTTGTAGATTTAGAGCAACATCTTAATGAAAAGGAAAAAATAATCTCAAAACAAATTTTAAAAGAGATTAAATCAAGATTAGGATTCCTATTAAGTGTAGGGCTTGACTATCTAACTCTTGACAGGAGAGCAGGAACGCTTTCTGGGGGAGAGTCACAGAGGATAAGGCTTGCAACTCAAATAGGGTCACAGTTAGTTGGTGTTCTTTATATATTGGATGAACCAAGTATTGGTCTTCACCAGAGGGACAATGCAAAATTAATTGCAATGCTAAAAAGACTGAGGGATATAGGAAATACTGTAATTGTAATAGAGCATGATGAGGAAATGATGTTGTCTTCTGATTATCTAGTTGACATAGGTCCAGGTGCAGGAGTCCACGGAGGGGAAGTAGTTGCAGTTGGTCCCCCTGAGGAAGTTATGAAAAATTCAAACTCATTAACTGGTAAGTATCTTTCAAGAAATCTTAGAATCGAAGTTCCAAAAATAAGGAAAACTAGCAATCAATTTTTAACAATAAAAGGTGCAAGACAATTTAATCTTAAGAACATTGATGTAAAAATACCATTAGGGCTTCTAGTCTGTGTCACAGGTGTTTCTGGAAGTGGTAAAAGTACCTTAATAAATGAAATTCTATACAAAGACTTGGCAAAGAGATTCTATCGGGCAGTAGATAAACCTGGTGACCATGATGGAATACTTGGGATTGAAAATATTGACAAAGTAATCATTATCGATCAGAGTCCAATCGGTAGGAGCCCAAGATCAAATCCCGCAACATACACAGGGCTTTTCACCCCTATAAGAGAACTATTCTCAGATCTTCCCGAGTCAAAAAGAAGGGGCTTTAAGAAAGGCAGATTCTCATTTAATGTTAAAGGTGGCAGGTGTGAAAACTGTAGAGGAGATGGACTAATCAAAATAGAAATGCACTTCCTTCCAGATGTTTATGTAAAGTGTGAAGAGTGCAAAGGTGAAAGATATAACAGAGAAACTTTAACGGTTAAGTACAAAGGGAAATCTATTTCAGAAATACTTGATATGACTGTTGAAGAGGCTTTAAAGTTTTTTGAAAATATTCCTGTGATTAGGAATAAACTTCAGACCCTTCATGATGTTGGATTGTCTTATATCAAAGTTGGACAACCAGCAACAACTCTTTCTGGTGGTGAGGCCCAAAGAGTAAAACTATCGAAGGAGCTTTCAAGGAAAGCCACAGGCAAGACGCTCTACATTTTGGACGAACCTACAACAGGATTACATTTTCATGATGTTAAGAAACTGCTTGATGTTCTTTTAAGGCTCAGAGAAAATGGAAATACAGTTCTTGTAATTGAACATAATATGGACGTAATTAAAACTGCCGATTACATCATAGATTTAGGTCCAGAAGGTGGACAGAAAGGTGGGGAAATTATAGCCGAGGGTTTACCCGAAGATATAATTAAATCCCCAAAAAGTTATACTGGAAGATTTTTAGAGGAAGTACTAAAGCGTGACGGCGCTTTAGTTTAATCCTATTTTGCCATATTCTCTCTTTTCGTTAAACCTTAATTTTCTATCATTAATCATTGATTATCAATTTTTTATAATTATTGTTTATCAATGTTATCATATATTGTTAGCAATATCGAAAGCTTTATATACTAACAGTGCACTAATAGATATGCACTTGAGGTGAAGATATGAAAAAAATAACCGCAATATTGGTGATGGGACTTTTATTGGTCTCAATCGCCCCTATATTAGGAGAAACGTGTTCAAACACTGAACAAAACGACAAGACCGTATGTCCAGGCAACACAACAACTTCAAAATTTGTTGCCAAGAGTTTCCTAAATAACATTAGGAAGGGTACAATGGACTTTAACGGTAACAAGCTAGTTCACTCTATAGTAACACCGGCTGGAGAACTATCATTGACATCTCCACTATTAAAGCAGCACTTTGGAACATACGACTATGTTAACGAAAGAAACACACCAGGTTGGTACTCATATGACATTAAGCCATTGACAAAAACACAGAAGCAGTACGAACCAACACCACCAAAAATCTACACCAGCAACACATCAGAAGATGAAAAATAAAGGAGAACACTCCTTTTATTTTTTCAATTTTATTTTACCATTTATTATAATGAATTTTATTTTCTTGGCATCTCATTTCTTTGGATCTTTCTTCATTTGAATACCAGATTTATATATGGTATTGTAAATATGTTCTCTGGTAAATTCGATATTTTTCTTATTACCACAACTTTTTCTTGATCTAGATAAATCCCTAGCTAATAAGCCGCTAAATCAAAAGAATGAGCAGCTAAAAATATTCTTTCGTTGCACCAGAACAATATATTGTGATGAAGATACTTTTTGTTATATCCAAATCTCCAGTAACAATTATTGCCGCTGGAGCATCATAAAATTAAGATAAAAATCTTTTTTTCATTCTTTCTTAGATAAGTTCAAATAATACTTTTATATAATTAGATTAAATCCAAAATATCTTTTTTTTAAATAGAAAACCTTTTTAGAATGAAAAATATAAATATTATACTAATCTTAGAGTGATTTTATGACAAAAGAACTTTCGCCTGATATGGTAAGGAGATCCTTTGATAAAAATAAAATTAAGTGCAAAAGCAGTAAAGATGTTACTCCTTTGGAAGATATTGTTGGCCAAGATAGAGCTTTGAAAGCATTGAAATTTGGTCTTGAAATTAAAGAAAGAGGATTTAACATTTTTGTTGCAGGTTACCCCGGCACTGGGAAAATGACAGCTGTTAAGAGCTTCTTGGATAAATTAGCTGAAGATCAAAGTGTACCCTCTGACTGGTGTTATGTAAATAATTTTCAAGAACCGTATGAACCTAAAGTCATCAAATTGCCACCAGGACAAGGTAGGGTATTTCACAAGGATATGGCTACTTTGTTAAATGAAGCAAAAATTAATCTTCCTAAAGCTTTTGAGAGTGAAGATTTTGCACTTAAAAGAGAAGCCGCAATTCAAAAAATTGAAGCAGAACGAAATAAAATATTCTCTGAATTAAACAGAAAAGCAGAGAAAGAGGGCTTGATTGTTCAGAGCACTCCTATGGGATTTGTATTTGTTCCAGTTGTTGCTGGTAGACCTATGACGGAAGAAGAGTTTATTGCGTTGAGTCCAGAAAAGAAAGATGATATTCAAGCAAGAAGAGATAAATTAAACTCAGAGCTAAGATTGGTCTTTAGACAGCTAAAAGAATTAGATACTAAATCCTTTGAAGAACTTAAAAATTTGAATATTGAAGTTGCTCTTTTTACCATAGGACATCTAGTAGCGGATTTAAATAAAAAATATTCTGAATACCCAGATATCCTCAATTATCTAAAAGAAGTACAAGAGGATATATTAGAAAACTTAAACTTATTCTATAAACCAAATATACCACAAGCCCCAGTTCAGCCTCCTTGGGTGGAAGAATTACCTTTAAGAAAATATATGGTTAATCTATTTATTGATAACTTTAATTTGAAGGGAAGACCAGTCGTCGTTGAATTGAATCCAACATATCAAAATTTATTTGGGAGAATTGAAAAAGAAGCTCAATTTGGAATGCTTAGTACTGATTTTACAATGATTAGAAGTGGGTCAATCCATAAGGCAAATGGGGGGTACCTTGTTATACCTGCAGAAGAATTAGTTAAGAATTTATTTTCTTACGATGGTCTTAAAAGAGCCCTTAGCAGTGAAGAAGCAGTCGTTGAAGAAGCCGGTGAAAGATTAGGCTTTATAACAACAAAAGGTTTAAGGCCTGCTCCAATACCCTTGAATACAAAAGTTATTCTAGTTGGAAATCCAGCTATTTACCAGACTCTTTTTGCTTTGGATCCTGAATTTAAGGAGCTATTTAAAGTAAAAGCTGAATTTGATATTAATATGGATTTCAATGATGATAATGTAAAGAATTATGTTTCTTTCATATGCTCGCTATGTTCCAAGGAAGGATTATTGCATCTTGATACCTCGGCGATTTCTAAAGTCATTGAATTCGGGGCAAGACTGGCAGAAGATCAGGAAAAATTGTCAACAAAATTTGCTGATATTGCCGATGTTATTAGGGAAGCTAACTTTTACGCTAAACAGGACAATAGCCAATTGATAATGGATAAACACATAATAAAGGCCGTTGAGGAAAAGAACTATAGATCTAATCTTATCCAAGAAAGAGTAAACGAGATGGTAACAAGAGGATTTTATCTCATCTCTACAGAAGGAGAGGCAGTTGGTCAGATAAATGGTCTAGCTGTTTTAAGTCTTGGTGACTTTACTTTTGGCAGGCCTTCAAGAGTAACTGCAACAGTTAATATCGGAAGAGGGGGAATCATCGATATCGAGAGAGAGGCCAAGATGGGAGGAAACATACATACAAAAGGAGTAATGATTTTAGGTGGATATTTAGCCGATAACTTTGCTCAAGATAAACCTTTGAATCTTACCGCAAGGCTTGTGTTTGAACAAAATTATGAGGGAGTTGATGGAGATAGTGCATCCAGTACAGAACTTTATGCCATTTTATCTGCTTTATCTGGTATACCAATAAAGCAACACTTTGCCGTCACAGGGTCAGTAAATCAGAAAGGAGAGGTTCAAGCAATAGGAGGAGTTAATTATAAGATAGAAGGATTCTATGAAATATGTAAATTAAAAGGATTAACTGGCAAACAAGGTGTCCTAATACCAAGAAGTAATGTTCAAAATTTGATGTTAAAAGAAGAAATAGTTGAAGCAGTGAGGGAAGGTAAGTTCCATATCTATTCTGTTGATAACATAAAAGAAGGAATTGAGATACTTACAGGATTAAAAGCGGGGGAAAAAGGGCCAGATGGAAAGTATCCTGAAAAGAGTATATTCGGTCTTGTGGATAAGCGCCTTAGAGAAATGGCCGAAAAAATAGACTTTTCATCTGAGGAAAAAACAAAGAAAAATGATGATTAATTTTAGATAGGAGGTAAAAAAATGGTAAATGTAAAAAAAGTAGGAGAAATCTACAAGTGTGAAATATGTGGAAATGTAGTAGAGGTGTTGGAAGCTGGGGGCGGAGAGTTAATCTGCTGCGGCGAGCCAATGGTTTTGCAAGAATAAGGTGGTAAAATGGTCAAGATAGGAGAAAAGATTCAGGAAGCTGATTGGAAAAAAGAAAAACATGTACCCGTAATTGAATGTCCGGATGCTGTAAAAGCAAACGAAACCTTCGAAGTCAAAGTTTCCATAGGGAAGGATATCGCACATCCAAATACAACTGAGCACCATATAAGGTGGATAATGCTCTACTACCAACCAGAAGGTGAAAAGGCCCTTTATCAAGTAGGAAATTATGAGTTCACCGCTCACGGTGAAAGTACTCAGGGGCCCAACACAGGACCCGTATACACAAACCATGAGATAAAGACCTCTCTAAAAATAGCAAAACCAGGAACTCTATTTGCCGTATCACTTTGTAACATACATGGCCTTTGGGAATTTTCAAAGGAAGTAAAAGTTAATTAATATTTATTTTTTTTCCCTTAATATTGCTTTTGTCTTATCCTGTAATTATTTTCTTTTCCTTTCATTAAAAAATCTCCCCAAATTTATTGCTTTTCTGGCAAACTAATGCCAGGTTCTAGCTTCCTGTAAAATGCCTTTTCAGGGGTTTCAAGCACTTCGAGATTTAAGCTCATATGCGGGCGCTTCTTGTTGTAGAAGTTCATGAACTCTTCTATTGACTTGAAGTACTTCAGCTTCTCTTCAAGCGTCCCGTAGAACCTTTCGATCTTGCCGTTTGTCTGCGGGTGGCTTACACCGGATAGTATGTGCTCTATCCCTAGCTCCCTTAGAACTGTCTGGAACTTGCACTCGCCTTGAGTTTTCCTGTCTTTGGCACTTGCATAGAACTGCGTTCCACGGTCAGTCAGAATAGCTTTAGGCTTTCCATATTGCTTTATCGCCTTGTATAGGACTTCTAAAGAGGCTTCGGTTGTAGGGCTTTCAAATGTGCCCCAAGCCATAATCATCCTTGAAGCGTCATCCTCGTAAGCTATCAACCATTTATTTGTCCCAGAGAGCTTTTTCCAGTCTGTATGCCATAGCGACATGCTGTGCTCCCGCTCGTATCTGACGTAAGACCTCTGCTTTTTCTTGTTAGGCTCCTCTTTTGATAGGCCATTATCCGCTAAACACCTGTGGATCTTGTTGTGAGACACTTTAACACCTTCAAGCTTTAGCATTAACTCAATCATGCAAGCGCTTGCCTTGTACTCATGATGTATTTCCTTTATTCTCTTTATGACCTTTTCTTCTAGCGGCTCCATTGGACGGCCGGGTTCTTTTAAGATTGGCCTTCTCCCAGTCATCCTGTAGTGCAGATAGATTTGATTTACTCTTCTAGCAGTAACATTCTGGATGAAGGCAATCTCGCTTGACCTAAGGCCAAGTTCCTTTGACCTTATTATCCACGCTATCTTTTTGTCGTTAAGCTTTGCCATACCCTTGTATCGTTTCCACAAGGGAAATGATTTTGGGATAAGACAGAATTAATCTAATTGAATTTTACTTATGTTATTGTTTTAATATAATTTATAGTTAAATTTAATAATTTTGAAACTTATTATTTTACATGATTTCATTGACTACTGATTTTGATGATTTTTATGTTGGACAAATTAAAGGCATTATATATAAAATTAATCCAGAAGCAAAAATAATTGACATTACTCATAAAATAAGAAGACAATCTATCTATGAAGCATTATATGTGATTTCTAATTCCTACCGATATTTCCCTAAAAATACCGTTCATATTGTAGTAGTTGATCCTGGTGTCGGGAGTAATAGAGATCCAATCATGATTGAACAGAAAGACCATATATTTATCGGCCCTGACAATGGAATTTTCTCTTTAATGGAGGGAGATATCTATAAAATAATGACTGATGTACTTTTCAATAAATTATTAAAATATGGGATACAAAATATCTCAAACACATTTCATGGAAGAGACATATTTGCTCCAGCAGCTGCACTTTTGGATAAGGGCGAAAGAGATTTTCTAGAAGAAAAGAGTCATAAAGTTATTCTAGATCTTAAGAGAGATATAAAAAAGGATAGTATATCTGCATCTGTTTTATTTGTCGACATATTTGGCAACGTTATCCTAAACATAAAAAAAGAAGACATTAATACAGATCAAATTGAATTATCAAATATAAAACTCCCTATTTTAAATAATTATGAAGAAGGCAAATCACATGAACTAATAGCACTATTCTCATCTTCAGGCCATCTTGAAATATCAAAATATCTAGGCAGTGCAAATTCCACTCTAAATGTCAAAGCAGGAGATACTCTTCTTATCAAGTTTAGATAATTATTGCGGAAATCAATATAGTAATTAATCCCAATATAATACAAAAATAAGAAAAATTTAATTTTTTTGCAAGCTCTAATAATAATTTTATTCCAAGAATTGAAGCTATGAAAGCACTGATTAAGGCTGGAAAGTAAGTTAATCCAAAGGATACTTCATCAATCTCTAATATCGCTCCACCTATAATAGCCGGAATTGACATTAAAAATGATATTCTTAGGGCTTCTTCTTTATCAAACTTTCTGGCTAAAAGAACAGTTAGTGTTGATCCGGATCTTGAAATGCCGGGTATAATAGAAATTCCTTGGGCGGCCCCAGCAATTGCCATATCTTTAAAGTTTGATGAGTCTACTTTTCGCGTGCCCGCATTTGGACTATATCTTAGTAAAAGTCCAGTGGCTATTAAAAAAATACCTATAATTATACTTCCTATTCCAACGTTTATATCCTCCAGAAACATTTTTAGTATAATATAAATTGGAATTCCAACAACTCCAGTAAAAATAGTTGAAACAATTAAAAAATGTGAGCTTTTATCAGTTTTGATTTTCTTCAAAATTTTGATTATGTCTTTATAGAAGAACACAATCACGGCGAAAAGAGTTCCAAGATGCAAAAAAAGGGATATGGAATAACTTTCTGAGGGATTCATATTCAAAAAATTCATAAATACCAAAGTTAAATTTCCTGAGCTTGAAACAGGTAAAAATTCTAGAAATCCTTGTATTGCACCAACGATTATTAGTTCAGTTAAATTCATTACTTCCACTTCGAGATTTTTCTTATGAATGCGAGAATTGAAGCTTCAGAAACCATACCTGTAACAAAATTACTTTTAGATATCCATAGACAAGGTATTGCACCTATCTTTCTTTTTGAAACAGCTTCAGGATTTGCAACAACATCAATTATTTGATATGAAAGCTTTCCATGTGATAGGTATGACAATGCAATTGTATAGTTCAATGCCCTATTTGAATGCTTTTTATCTTTTTCAAGGAACAGAACCACAGTTTCTGGGGATACAAGAGATATTACTTCCTTGTTTTTCTTTATCATTTCAAGACTGAAATTAGTATCAGTAACAAGTTTGTCTCCAAAGATAAATGAAACGCCACCACGGTCGCATTCGATTATACATTTTCCGCAAAGAGTGCATCCTAACTTTTTCAATGGGTATATACCATAACCGTCATCTAGAATTGGTATCTTCTTGAAAATGTCACAAGCTTTCTTACAGCTCTGAGAATTGCACCCTATACATTTTTTATAATCAATGATTAAATTGACATTTTCCATTATATATCTCTCAGTTTTTATTCTGTATATAATCTCGTCTTCAGAAACTGAACCGTTGTAATATTTTCCATTAATATAAGTCGACGGAAGATTATCTTTGTAATACCATTCTGCTCGTTGGTCCATTGCATTGATATATTCAAAATTTATCTGGCTTGATGCATCAATAATAGCTAGTAAAACAGCCGGAACTTCTGAGCTATTATTTGCTATTGTTTTGATATCAATTGGGACGTCAAGAGCACTCAAATATTTTAGGTGTTCTAAGTGTAACTCAGTTCTTTTAGGAACTCTAAATTTTTCAAAATGTCTTCTGTCAACCTCTTCTTTTGGAATCGCTTTTGGCGTTTCTTTTAGGGCATCTAAAACTTTTTCCTCTTCTATAACTTCAGGAATGCTGTAATCTTCAGTTAATTTACCTTCTGTTTCCTGCTTCAAAAGAGTTGAAAGTGACGTTTTTGGAGGCCTAATACCTAATTTTTTAACTTCATTATATGGAAGATAAATTCTTTCTCCTTTCTTAAATCCCATATAAGCTGGCCTTTCAACTAAAGTTCCCTTGTCACCATATTTGAATTCTTCTAGAACACCCATCTCTGGAGGTGGACCCTTTAATTCACTTTCTTCTGGTATTTCCGCTCCAGGTATGCCTTCTGAAGACGGCGTGACAAGTTTTTTATCAGATATTTTTTTAGGCTTTTTTGTTTTGAAAGGTGAAACAGCTAGAATTCCGAATATGTCCAATCCAAATGCCAAATGACCTTTCGGACATTTATCGACACAGTCAGCACACCTTGTACACCTAGATGAATTAGTATCTTTAATAACATCAATATCAAGGGGACATACATCTCTGCATATATTGCAACCATCACAATTTTGGCCATTATGATATAATTTTAGAAGACTTATCTTGTTTGAAGGCCCTGCCAGTGCACCAATTGGGCATAGATATCTGCACCAGAACCTACTCATTATGAAGAACATTATAACAAGAAAAACAAATATCCCAACTCTTGCAGCTAACCATATGTTATAGGAAAATCCATTAGTAATTTGATAAGGAAACGTTGCTTCTATTGTGCCTATTGGGCAGAGCTTACAAAATATCGTGTCTACAAATCTAATTGCTAGAACTAAGGTAGCTATGAGTACAATCAATCTTGTTATAAGAGAAAAATCCTTTGATTTTGATCTTACTGGCATCTTTCTTTTTCTTTGTTTTTTATTGCCCTTTATAATATTCTTTACAAAATCAATAGCATCTTGGAAAAAACCAAATGGACAAACCCATCCACAGAAAGCACTTCCAACAAATACAAAAACAGCTCCCATTGTCCCTAAAACGTAAGTCGGGACTTGACCATTCATAACAAAATTTTGGAGAAGGCCTATGGGACAACTAATTGAGGCCCAAGGGCATGCATAGCAATTGAAAACAGGCCCTGTAATGTGCTTAAAAAAAATACCAAGAAATCCAAGATTGATTATTATCAAGGATATCGTTTGTGATAAAGTCCTAATTTTTTTTATTTTGCCCATCAACTCACCATTTCAATTGCTTCAATTAGTTTTTCTTGAAGCCTGTCTATACCAATTACCTTGTGGACAAAATTATTGTTCTTTAGAACATTTCCATTCTTATTAAAGAATATTACAGTAGGTAATTCCGATACAGCATAAGTATCAAAAAATTCTGGCTGACTTTCAAGTTTTATCTCTTCATAAGTAATATTTGGATTTTCGAAAGTAAAATTTAATATGATGGCTTTAGCATCTGGGCATGTTGGACAATCGGTCGATGTGAAGACCCATAACTTAACCGGATAATCTATTCTTTTTAACCTGTTAATTGTATCTTCGGTCAAATCATGGCTTATTGATCCCCCTGTGAGTCCAACGCATGATAGACAAATATATGATCCGATCTGATTTGCTTGATTCTGTTGACCGCCTTCAAGGGTAATGGGCCCTAAATTAAGTCCATAAATACCTGAAATGAGAAGTACAAACGCCAATACAAAGGCGATAATACTGAATACCTTCATCTCTATCACATCCTATTAACAATAGTGATATTTAAAAATATTTGGGTATATCAACCATTGTTGCTTATTTCTTTTTATCTAAAGTAAAATCCAATATGTTACTAACGTCGTTAAGCGTGATATTGTTATAAGGAACCTCATTTAATCTGGTATTTCCATCATAAAAGACAATACTTGGGATTCTGTCAACTGCAAAATATTCAAAGATTACTGAATCTTCAATTCGGTCATATACATATATGTCAATTTTACCTTTGTACTTTTCTTTAATTTGATTGAAAACAGGTTCTTTTTCATGGCATATTTCACAAAGTGATGACTTGAAGTATACTAGAATTACTCTTCCTTCTTTTTGTGAGTTTTTGAAATCTTTTAGCTTTTCTTCTATAATACCATTGTTGTAGCTGTCAACAGCATCTAGTATTTGTGCCTTAGTTTTACCCTCTAATATCATAGAATTAATCATGCTATCTACATTCGCTGTGTACTTGCAATCTGGGAAGTATTTTTTGCAATCTCTTAGATTTACAAGGGTACTGCATGGGCACATAGCTTCTTCTTGTATTTGTTGGAATAAAGTCTTATTTTCACCGTTTGAATTCGTTGAACTATTTGTATTAGAATTGTTTATGTTAGTATTATTATTTGCAGTATTTCCGTTATCAGAAATACAACCGGCAAATATTATTAATAGTCCTAGAATAATAATCAACAATTTTTTCATTAAATCGTCCTCCTATGAAGATACTACGACATAATTTACAAATGATTCTTCATCCATAAGCCCTTCTTTCTTGAATGTTTCATTCAGTACTGTCGTTGGAACTGCAGTTATCTTATACTTTTTGCTATATTCTTCGAATTCATTTGACATGATTGTTACTGTAGATATTTTATCTGAAGCAATTGAATAGGAACTTGCTATCCTTACCATATCTGGGCATGAGGGGCATGTTGGCGTAACAAATATCTTTACTTCAACTGGACTCTTAATGCTATTTATTTTTTTTCCAAGATCTCCAGTTACTGTCGGCCTTGACATTGATGAATAAATAATTGCTTCTAATAGAGGATTAAATTCTTTTCCACCAGGGAATCCATAATGTTTTATGCCATAATCCTCTTTGCCTATTACTACTATGGCTGGAACTAATTCAATGTTATATTTAGTTGCGATGTCTTTATTCTTATCAACATCATAGGTCTTTAAAGAAATCTTATTTGAAAGCTGATCAAGCTCTTTCAAAAGAGTTTCAGTTTTTGAGCAGCTAAAACAACCGTACTGTGAAGTAAATAATAATAATTCTACATTACCATCCATATTAACTAATATTTTATTTATTTCTGCTTTATCTGATTCTGAGAGTACTTTGTCAGGATTGGATTCATTACACCCAGCCAATAACAATGTACCTACTAACAATAGTCCTACAATCATCAATTTTATTTTTGTTTCCATAAAGTTCCCTTTGATCTTTCTATATCATCAAAAATGCTTTTTATTGCAACTACACCTTCACTTGCAGCCGTTAATATCTGCTGGAACCCGTTAGATCCAGTCGTAACATCCCCAGCTGCGTAGACTCTGTCTATATTTGTTTTTTGGGTAGAGTCAACAATAATGTACCCCTTTTCACTAAGTTTTACACCAAGTTCATTTGTACAACAACATTCAGGAATTGAACCAATCTCAACAAAAACTCCATCCACTTTGATAATTCTGCCGTCTTCAAGTTTTACTCCTTCGACAAATTCGTTTCCGAGTACTTCAGTCACCGTTGAATTGTACAATACCTCAATCTTTGGATTTGTTATTACTCTGTCAATCCAGATTAATTCTCCTCTAAGCTTATCCCTTCTGTAAATAATATACACTTTTTCGGCCATAGATGCCAATAGGATTGCGCCCATGTTAGCTGCGTCACTTCCCCCAACTACTGCTACGGTTTTACCTCTGTAAAAAAAAGCATCACACGTTACACAATAACTAACACCTTTCCCATAGAATTTTGCATCTCCTGGGACTCCTAATTTTCTCCTTTTTGTTCCAGTAGCGATAAGAATATACTTTGCTTTTACATCTTGCTCATTTAATTTAATAATAAAATTGTCATTTTCTTTGCTAACAGAATGCACATGTTTTTCTAGGACAGGTATTTCAAAGAGGTTAAGATGCTCTCTAAACTTTTGCATGAGTTCAAACCCGGAAACAGCGCCAAACCCTGGATAGTTTTCTATAAGATGTGCACTTTGTGCAGTTCCTCCTAATGAATTTGAGATTATTATTGCATTTAGTTTAAATCTAGCCGCATATATACCTGCAGAAATCCCAGCAGGACCCCCGCCAATAATAGCAACATCATAAACATCCATAAAAAATTACCTTTTGGCATTCTTTTAAGCCTATCTGTGATTTAATCTCCACATAAATAAAGGTTATAAGACTGATTATTATAATAATCTTATGATAAATGTCGATTTTCACATTCATTCTAAGTATTCTGGTGGTACTTCTAATAACATGGAAATACCAGTTATCGCTGAGCAATCCATTTTCAAGGGCCTGAATACAATTGGATCTGGTGATTGCCTCAATAAAAACTGGCTTGATCATTTCAAATCCTCAGTTAAAAAAATCGATGAAGGCACATTTGAACATAAAAGTGGAATTCGATTTATCCTAACAACAGAAGTTGAGGACCAAAAAAGAGTCCATCATGTTATATTATTCCCTAGCCTTTCTGCGGTCGAAGAGTTTAGACATTATGTACAAAATAAATCCCCTAATCTGGATACAGATGGAAGATGCAACATTAATCTTGCTGGCGATGAGCTACTGGATTTAGTAAATCAGATAGATGGATTGATAGGTCCATCACATGCATTTACACCATGGACTTCTATATACAAGGAATATGACAGTCTTGAAGACTGTTACAAAACAAAAAATATCCCTTTTCTTGAACTGGGACTTTCTGCAGACACTCAAATGGCTGACTGTATATCTGAGTTGAAGGACGTCACATTTATGACAAATTCTGATTCCCATTCTCCATGGCCTCACAGGATTGGAAGAGAATTTAATAGATTGAAAGTAAAGGACAATACTTATGATGAGATAGTCAATGCAATCAGAAGGCGAGGTGGAAATCAATTTGTTTTAAATGTAGGCATCGACCCCGACCTAGGTAAATATCATATGACTGCATGCACAAGATGTTTCAAAAAATATCCTTGGAAAAAAGCAGTTGAAACAAAATATAGATGCACATGTGGGGGACTAATAAAAAAGGGAGTTGTGGACAGAATAACTGAGCTTTGTGACCAGGAGATTACTCACCCACCACATAGACCCAAATATATCAAAACAATACCCCTGGCTGAAATACTTGTTCAATCTCTTGGCCTAGCTTCTGTAAATTCTAAAAAAGTTCAGGATTTGTGGAAACTCTTAGTTCAATCATTTAAAAATGAGATAAATGTTCTTATCATCACTCCAAAGGATGAGCTTGAAAGAGTAGCCGGTGAAAAGATATCCCAGGCAATAATAGATTTTAGAGAAGGAAATATCCATATTGAGCCAGGAGGCGGTGGAATGTACGGCAAAGTTTTTTTAAATAAGAAAGACAGAAACCAATCCAGTTTAGATAAGTTCTTTTAATTAGCTTTCAAAAAGAGTTTTTACTACAAGAATAACTTTTTCAGTATCGCCTGAAAAACGTGCTACAAATCCTTGTTTTAATTTCTTTATGTCTAAATGAACATCTTGGGGCAAACTTATTTGCCTAAGATTTTCAACTTCCTCTCTAGAGATAAATATGTCTCTAACAAATATTTCTCTCTTATGGTGTTGCTTTGCCCTCTCAAGGATCTTTTCTGTAACCAAAGTATCCCCAAATACTATTATTGATTTTAGAATATATAAAATTAATTAATATTTGGCCTATAATAGAGATATTTATAAAGAAAGATTTCCTAAAATGAAGGGGATAATAATGTCAAAAGTTGAAGTATCTATTAACGGGAAAGATATAGAATTGAATCCTTTCGTTGAGGAGTTTATTAAAAACACAGTTAAAGGCATGATTTCTTCACTAAGAGGATATGAAAAAGGAAAAATAAAAATAGAAGTAGAGGATTGAAATGGTATCTGTGCTGATAGTATACTATACAAAATCTGGAAATACTAGAGAAATGGCAAACATGCTAGCAACATATCTAAGAGATGAAGATGTCGATGTTGAAGTAAGAGATGTTAGAGATACAACACCTGAATATCTCTTAGATTATGATGGAATCATTTTAGGCTCTCCAACTTACTACGGAGACATGGCTGCAGAAATGAAGGAACTTATAGATAAAAGTGTTAAATATCACGGTGAACTTTCGGGAAAACTTGGGGGTGCTTTTACCTCAAGCGCTTACATTGGAGGAGGAAATGAAACAACTCTTCTTTCTATATTAAAAGCCATGTTGATCCATGGAATGGTAATAGTTGGCGTTCATAATGCTGATCATTATGGGCCAGTTTCAATTGGTTCTCCTGATGACAGAGCGGAAAAGCAGTGTAGAGCATACGCAAAAAAATATGCAGAAACCCTAAAAAGTCTTAAAGGATTCGATATAGTTGAATAGTGATGATAGTACCAGATAATTACGGTGGACTTGAAGAGGAATTTTCTAATTATGAAAATTCCTATTTTGTTGTATTACCCGTTCCTCTTGAAAAGACAGTTTCTTACAAAGGTGGTACTTCTGAGGGACCTAAGGCAATTATTAATGCCAGCCAAAACATGGAGTTATTAGATGAAGAATTTTTTGTATCACCATGTACTAAAGGAATCCACACAAAAAATGAAATCAATTGTCAACAGGATATGGAAACAGTAATGCAGCTAATCGAAGATGAGTCTTATCTTATTCTAAAGGATAATAAGTTCTTATGTGTCTTGGGTGGAGAGCACTCTGTTTCTCAGGCTCCAATTCTGGCTGCCAAAAGACTATACAAAGACCTTTCAGTTCTCCAGTTTGACGCCCATCTTGATTTAAGAGATGCATATCTTGGTGATAAATATAGCCATGCATCTGTAATGTCTAGAGTAGAAGAGCACTCAAAAATAGTCCAGGTTGGAATAAGAAGCTTTTCAGAAGAGGAATATGAAAAAATAAAGACAGGAAGGTATAATATATTTTACGCCAAAGATATTTATGATAACAAGACCTGGTTTAATAGAGCAATTGAAGGATTATCTGATAATGTATACATAACATTTGACATTGATGCATTTGACCCTTCTCTAATTCCCGGTACTGGTACCCCAGAACCCGGTGGGCTTAGTTGGTATCTTGTCTGTGACTTTTTGAAAGAAGTTTTTTTCAATAGAAATGTCATTGGTGTTGATGTAGTTGAAGTAGCACCTCAGGAGAATTCAGCTGTTTCAGAATTTGTTGCAAGCAAACTTCTATACAAAATGATGACGTACAAGTATATAAAAATGAATAATATTTAGGCATATTATTAGATAACTTATAGCTATTTTGGCAATAAAATGCAAAATCATCTATTTAATTTACTATTTTTTAATTATTTTTAAGTTATTTTTTGTAGTTTGAAATAAAAAGAATCAAAAGATTTTTAAAGCATATTTAATTCTCTTAAAACAACTACCCTATAAAGGTATGAGAAAATAATTTTGGAGGAAAATAAATGTTGAACTTAGAGTCTTTAATATCAATTCTTGAAGCATGTAAAAAGAACAATATTGCAGAGTTGGTAGTCAGAAAGGATTCCGTTGAAATTAGAACTGTTGTTGCAGGTGGAAGTGCCGCTGTTCACACTGCTCAGCCTCAGATTTCTATTCCTGCAACTATGACGTCAGGAACAGTAGAAGCAGCACCAGCCGCTGAAGTAAAAGAAACGCCAAAGGCAGCTGCAGCATCAAACTTAATTGAACTAACTGCCCCAACACCTGGAGTAGCATATGTATTCCCAGGAACAACTATTGATAAGAAACCACTTCCAAAGGAAGGAGACATAGTTGAAGCAGGACAAGTTCTAGCACTTGTTGAAGCTATGAAAATGTTCAATGAAGTTACAGCACCAAGAAAAGCAAGAATAGCAGAAATTAAAGTAACAAATGAAACTCTTGTCAAAGTCGG
The DNA here is from genome assembly GCA_001587675.1 of Candidatus Methanofastidiosum methylothiophilum. Taxonomy (GTDB): domain Archaea; phylum Methanobacteriota_B; class Thermococci; order Methanofastidiosales; family Methanofastidiosaceae; genus Methanofastidiosum. The sequence goes on along the minus strand of LNGD01000016.1, from coordinate 780 downwards.
ACAGGTATTAATGCTTCTCGAGCCTCTCTAAGCTGGGTACTCCCTATTAAGGTGATACTATGGAAGATGTAAACTACCTAAGGGATATATTCCAAACACCCAGTAAAGGTGTTGCAGGAATACCCTATGATGAAAGAATCGAGAGAGCAAAAAAAGGTTGGGATAAAAAAGGAGAAGACACAGAAAAAAGACTTTCTGAAGCAAAGAAATTTGTTAAATCAGGAACAAAAATTGTTGATCCTGCTGATGCAGTCGCTCTTTTAGAAACTGTTATTAAACCTGGCGATAGAGTTTCTATTGAAGGAGATAACCAAAAACAGGCAAATTTTCTTGCTAAATGCTTTGCAAAGGTAAGTCCAGCAAAGGTAAATAATATTCATATGGTACAATCTGTACTTGCTTTACCTGAGCATTTGGATGTTTTTGATAAAGGTATAGCTTCTAAGGTGGATTTTTGTTATTCAGGTCCTGTTGCAACAAGACTTGCAAATATGGTAATGAGTGGAAAGATAACAATAGGTGCAATTCATACTTATATGGAGTTGTTTGCCAGAACTTATCTTGACCTTACACCTAGAGTCTGTCTAGTAGCAGCAAATGCAGCCGATAAAGAAGGAAATTTATACACTGGATTTAACACAGAAGAAACCCATTCTATTATTGAAGCTACAAAATTCAGAAAAGGTATTGTAATTGTTCAGGTCAATCAGATTGTTAACAAAGTACCTCGTGTTGATATTCCAGGTGGCTGGGTAGACTTTATTATACCAACAGAAGAAC
>LNGD01000015.1 GCA_001587675.1 Candidatus Methanofastidiosum methylothiophilum | reverse complement strand
AATGGCTGTATCAAGTGCATAGACCTTTCCATTTGAACTAACTATTTTTGAAGCTGGTATAGAAAAATAACCAATCCCACACCCAATATCTACGAAAATATCGTTTTCAATTAATCCGGCTTTATAAAGAGTTTCTTCTGGGGGCAACATTTTTCTCCTCTCCGGAGAATCTAATCTATGCATATCTTTTACATTGATTTTATGGGCCATAATCAGTAATCTTATAATTGTGTTAAAAAGATTATTATTTTTTTCTAAATATAAAAATAGAAATTTATTTGTAAAATTAATGAAGTTCCATCTAAAATAATTTTAGTAAAATCGTTCAGTTTAACTTAATAAACTATAAATTGGTATCTTTACGAAAAACATAAATTAAAAGATTCAAATAATTTAATTCTTCTTTTATTATCTAATGTCTACTAGTCTTATCAGATAATATTATATACTCCTATTGTAAACGATAATAAATTTTAATAAAGTAAGAGGAATTATTATAATTAACAATATTTCAAATAGAACTAGGTCAATTCTTGTAGGTATCTTCATATTGGTAGCATATGGAGTTCTAGTAAGCTCTATTACGCAATCAAAAATACTCGTGATGGCTGCTGATGTGATTAGTGGATTTGCTGTCATAGGTATTGCATTTTTAATGTATCCAATATTCAAAATGTATAAGTATCAATCTCTCGGTTATCTATTATTAAAGTATGTTGAAGGAACTTTAATGATAATTGGAGGATTATTATTCCTTAGTTCTTCTCTCCAACATTTTCGCGATTTAATTTATAATAACGTTCACATATATACTTTTATTGTCGGTGCATTCATTTTTTACTATTTACTATATAAGACAAGGGCTGTTCCAAGATTTATCTCTATTTGGGGAGCAACTGGCATTTTTGCATTAATGTTATCAACTCTACTTAAACTCGTGGGTATCACATACCCAGTTATTGATTATTTGTTAATACTCATCATTACTAATGAAATCTTTCTTGCAGGTTGGTTAATGATAAAAGGAATAAATACATCTGAAAAAATTAAATAATTAAAATAAATAGGAAAAAAGGAGATAAAAAATGAATTCAATTCAAAAGATCCTCGAGATGAAAGATAGGAAAGTAATACTTTCAACATTATGGATATTTGTTATGTTTAATATGATTTATGCTGATATGTTCGGCCTATTTTTTAATCCTACCGCACAACAGGAAACAATGAGAATGACTGAAGGGCTTGTATTGGGATTCGCAGTATTAATGGAAACCGCGATTGTCATGGTTCTCTTGTCTCGTGTGTTGAAATATAGAGTGAATCGCTGGGCAAACATCATTGCAGGTATAATACATACTGCGGCTGTTTTCTTAACCCTGTTTGCCGGAACGCCAGCTCTTTATTATATATTTTTCGCGACTATAGAAATTGCTTGTACCCTGTTCATTATCTGCTATGCATGGAAATGGCCTAATGAGGAAATGTAAAATAACTTATGAAACAAATCAAGTTTATTATTAGGGGAGATAAAACAATTTTTGAATAATTTCGTTTAATGTGTCAATTTTATCTTACAGGACTCTATAATATAACATTAGTAAAATTATTAAGTTGATTTATTTTTCTCCTTTTTTAATCAATATCTTCTGGTAGACCTGATTTATTTCCTTTAACATATCTTCCATTTCTTTCTTTACTTGATCGGGTTTGTTCACATTAAAGTCAGGATGGTACATCATATTCAATACTTTTTTTCTCTTTTTTATATCTTCAATTGAAGCATCTGGAGCACATCCAAACTGTTTTAAAAGTGCTTCAAGGGACTCACTTTCTTTTTTGATTGGCTCATCGTGTTTTTTTTCCCTTTTTTCATCATACTTCCATTTTTGATAATCCCAGTTTTTCTCTTCTTTTTTCTTTTTCTCTTTGATATCAAATTCTGATTTGATACTTTCAAAAAACTTATTTTTTCCATAATCCTCATATGTCAAAAGTATCTCTATAGTACCTCTGCCACTATATTTGGGGGTAAATCTTAAAATACATTTTTTCTCTTTTTCCCTCTCAATTTTGCCTATGTCCGCTGATTCGATAGTCTTTATATTTGGTGATGATCTGATTTCTACTTTGACATTAAGTGCATCGTCATCTCCAAGATTTTTTACCTTTATTGGTATTGAAGCTATTTCTCCTTCTTTGATATCTTCAAGAAATTCTTCTCTTAAGAATAGTTTTGGCCTTGAATTCTTCTCCTTAAGTGTATAAAGTGGTTTTGAAGTTATTCCTTCTTCAAGGCATTTCTTACACACAAGTCTTGAATAATTCCAGCATGAAGAACAGACCTTTTGCCCACATACTGGGCATCTCCTTTTATTTTTAGATGATTTTATGACCTTCTCACAAACAGAGCATTTTTCAATAAGATTAGGGGTTATATTTGATGAATCCTTTTTTGTGGGAATTTTTATTTTAATCCTGCAGTGTTGACAGATAAGGTATTTTTCATCGCCTTTGAATACTATAGCCGCCCTGCAATTAGGACATAGTATCTTCATACTCTTAATTTGATAGGTAATTTTAAATATTTTTAGGCCCTATAATAATTAATAGATAAGGTGGGATACTAATGGGAAATAAAAATAACGATAATAAAGATAGTAAATCAAAGAAAAAGTCTCGAGGATGGAAAGCGCCAGTATTCATTGTTGTAATTATAGGGTTATTATTTTTAGGAGTTTTTTATGACGTCTATACTCTAGGTAATGATAATGTTCTTTTTCTTTTTGTAGATGAGGATAAAGGAAATCCTGGAACTGTAGAGGTATCATCTGTAATCATATTTAATAATCTTAGACCAAAAGGGAGTAGCGTGGATATAGATCCTTTATCAACAAATTCTAATTATCAATCCCTTGGGATCAACATAAATAACTCTCTTCTAAAGGCTTCAGATGTTCAAAGTGGGGCAGAACATGCAAAAGAAATAGCTAAAGATCAATCAAAAATTGATCTAAATAGAGTAGTTATAATTGATTCTGAAACGTTAAAAGAAATGGTTGATGAAGTCGGATATGTTCCATTAGACTTCGAGCAGCAAATAACAATTTTAAATGAAGAACGTGATATTAAGGTAAAGGGAACTGTAACTGGATTAATGGCAAAACAGGTAGTTCAAGGTAAAACTTTTCCAATTGTCGACTCATCTGTAATAAGAGATGTACCAGAAACTAGCCTATGGAGACTAAAAAGCAAAATTATAGGTGAGATTTCATTAAACATGCTCGACTTTGCAAAGTACGACAAAGAGAAAAGAAGGGATTTTTCATATAAGATATTAAGATTATATCGTGAAGGAAAAATTAAAGTGTATAACAAAAACATGACACTTTATCTTATTGAAGTTCTACCTGAAGGATTTGGTAGGATTATAATGGATTTTGCTGTTAATATAATATCTTAGGAGGATTTATGCAAAAAGAGATATATGTTGTAGCAACATTTGTTTTAGCAATAGGACTTGCAGTTGCAATATATAATATATCATTGCTTAATAGTCAAAACGATTCTTTGACAAAGAGAGTTAGTGAACTAAACACAGAGTTGACAAAACTTCAAGGTCAACAAAAGATACTTGAAAATAAGGTATTAGTCCTAGAAGCTGAAAAAACTCAGTATGATTCAGTTGTCAGGAGTTATACCTTGCAAATTCAGGATCTTTTAAAGAAAAATGAGGTCCTAGAACTTCAACTTAATTCTTGGGATATACCAGTCATTTGGGTAACTACTGTTGTTGAATGGACTTCATCAACTACTCATCCAAGTGATGAAGTTAAAGTTGTCTTTACTCTAACAAACACTAGTAATGAAACAGCTCAGAATATAAGGATATCTTTGCCAGATTCATATATGCGGGGATTCCAAGTACTCTCTGTTTCAAATCCAAGAGCTAGATTAATAAGCAATGAGATTTCCGTAGAATCACTTGGCCCAAGAGAGACATTAAAATTTGATGTTAACTTAAGAACTATTTCTCCTGGGTTATATAGTGGCCCATTGAGAGTAAGATGGACTGGACTTGGAGATTTTTTCACTGTAACTGAACTTAGTACAAGAATCATTTAGAGCGGATTCCATGCAAATAAAGAAGTATCCTGAAGACTTTCAAGTAGAGGAAGTTTTAGTTAACAAAGAAGGCAAATATCTTGTTTTTAAGGTAAAAAAAACTGGCAGAGATACAATTGATGTTATTCATGAAATCGCAAGGAGAACAGGTATACCCTTTGGACGATTTGGATATGCTGGATTAAAGGATAGACATGCAGTAACAATTCAAAGTTTTTCTGTTGACAGAATTTATGAAGAAACTATAAAAAATTTAGAACTAACAAATGTGGAACTCTTTGATTTTAAAAGCGGGCAAAAAATAGATATCGGGGATTTAGTCGGTAATAAATTTAATATTCTAGTAAGAGAGATTCCTGAAAATGCAATTAGTTCTATTATTTCCAATATTAAAAAAATAGAAGAGCATTCTGGATTCCCAAATCTATTTGGCGAGCAGAGATTTGGAGGTAATGAAGAAATTGGTAAACTTCTTTTACAAGGTAAGTTTAAAGAATCTGTTGAAAAATTTTTGATTAAAGACAATTTAGATGAGGATCTTGTTAATTTAATAAAAGACGCCAAATTTGAAAAAGCTCTTGAATTTTATCCTAACCTTCATAACGAAAAACAGGTCTTGATTTATCTATCAAAATATCCTGATTATTCCAAAGCATTTAGGGTATTGCCTGCTTCTGTCTCATCTTTATTTGTCCATGCTTATCAAGCAGAAATATTCAATAGAGTTGTGTTGGAGAGAATAAATCTGATTCCTTTAAACGAAGTTGAATTAGGGGATCTAGTTTCAATGAAGAGAGGGGAGGATTATTATAGGACTTATGTCACTAAATCCAACATTGAAAGAGTAAAAAAAGGAATGAAATCTGGAGATATAAATGTTATTGCACCTCTAGTTGGATATAACTCTCTGATACCAAAATCAACAATAGGAAAGCTTTCACTTGAACTGATAGAAAAGGATGGGATAAAAAAGGAAAGTTTTAGAATTGAAGATGCACCATTTTTAGGTTCTTCTGGTGCATATAGAAATATCTTGGGTATTTATAAAGATCTTTTTTATGAAATAGAAGAAGATGGAATAAGATTCAAATTTTTCCTTTACAAAGGTGAATACGCAACAGTGTTTTTGGACTATCTTACTTCTTCTTTATCTTAATTATGTCCCCAATAGTCGTTTCTTTAGAGCTTTGCTTTGATTTAATGTCAATTCCAACTTCTAATTTATCTTTAAGCTTTATATCTAGGATCCTTTCAAGTTTCTTAATAAGTTCATCAGACGGAGAGAATTCTCCAGTTTCAATATGGTGGATTATTGATTCTTTTTCATTTATTTTCATTCCAAGCTCTTTTTGAGACCAACCTTTTGATTCTCTAGTGTCTCTTATAAGGATATGATAATCATCAATTAAGGTATACTCCTCTTTTGACACTGGCGAGGAACTCATTCTTGGTTTTATTGGAAGCACAATACCTTCTGACTCTATCGGGGCCTTGCCATACTTTGACCAACTCTGTCTGTCTGTTCCAAATCTTGAGCATTTATCACAGACCTTTAAATTTGCTCCTTCGACTCTAACATTGAATACTTTTCCCTGTATAGTTTTCCCACATATTTCACATATCATTCTTATCAGCAGTTGTTCAAATTAAATGTTTATAAGGGTTTTGAGATTTATAATCTAATATTAAAGCTGATAATCACTATTGTTAACTTATTTGTTAAGTAATTTCAAAAATATTACACTAATGTAGAAACATTTATAAATCTATGAAATCTAATACATAGTGTTTGGGGTGCAAATGATGACCAGTAGTATTAAGTATAGAACAAAAAGACTCGATGAAGAAGATGTTTTCGATAGTGATTCTCCAACTAATGAAAGAGTGTTGGAAAAGCTTAAGCTTTTAGAATTACAGAATAAATATTATTTGAGTGAAAAAAATAGATTAGAAAAAGAAAATGAAAATCAAAGAAAAGAATTAGAAAGATTGAGTGCACCTCCATTAATTACAGGCGTAATAGTTGAAGTGATAAATGAAAATAAGGTCGTCATTAAAAGTTCCAGTGGGCCAAAGTTTGTTGTTACTGTTTCTTCTACTATTGATGTTAAAGAACTTGTTCCAGGTGCATTAGTTGCGTGTAACCAAAGAAATCTATCTGTAATGGAAGTTCTTCCTTCGCTTAAAGATCCTGAAGTATGTGGAATGGAGGTTGTTGAGAGAACTGGAGTTACTTATAACGAAATTGGCGGTTTAGTAGATCAAATAAGAAAGATAAAAGAAACAGTTGAATTACCCTTAAAAAAGCCCGAATTATTCGACAAAGTTGGAATAGAACCACCACATGGTGTTTTACTTTATGGACCACCAGGAAATGGTAAAACTTTAATTGTTAAAGCTGTTGCAAACGAAACTGATTCTACATTCATAAGAGTTGTCGGATCTGAATTTGTTAGAAAATACATTGGTGAAGGCGCTAGAATGGTAAGAGAAGTGTTCAATCTTGCCAGAGAGAAATCACCTTCAATCTTATTTATTGATGAAATAGATGCAATAGGATCAAGACGTGTCGATACAGGCATAAGTGGCGATAGGGAAGTTGCTAGAACAATGATGCAACTTTTAGCTGAACTTGATGGATTTGATCCACGAGGGCATGTAAAAATAATTGGAGCTACAAACAGGATGGATATGCTAGATCCTGCACTTTTAAGACCAGGAAGATTTGATAGAATAATAGAAATACCACCCCCCACTCGTGACGCTTGTCTTGAAATATTTAAGATTCATTCAAGAAACATGAATATCAAAGATTTGGATTATTCGGAATTTATTAACTTAGTAGACGGACTATCCGGTGCCGAAATAAAATCTCTATGTACTGAAGCTGGAATGAACGCTATCAGAGAAGATAGAGATTATGTCACAGTCGAAGACTTTAAATGCTCATTACACAAAATACCTTCTAGTGAATATTCAAATAATTCCTTAATTGGACCAATGTATGGATGAGGAAACCGACAGCGTCTGACTTATGATGAGAGATGGGCGGTCTGACATATTTTTTATTTTTATTTTATTCTAAATAGTAAGCTTTATTTACTTTAAATCCTATTTAATATTGGTGTTCTTTTGAAAAAGGAAGATATAGGGGATTTGATATTTGGTTATGCGATATTTATTTTTAGCGTCTTTGCAGTATTCTTTTGCTATTATGCGGAGAACTTCCTATAACTATAAATTAATATTTTTTATTTATTGATTAATTGTAGAAGAAAAATATCTGTAGATACGACAATAATAATATTGTGCATATAAAAACTGTCATGATAATAATGGCAAACCTTCTTCTTTTCTCAGGACCCATAGAAATTAATCTATTTTTGAGATTAAATAGCTTTCTGTATCAAATTCTAAACCTAATTAATTAATAGAATTTAATTAAAATCGATAATTTCTCTAATTTAAGTTTTTTAAGTTAAATTCTACCTTTAAAATAATAAAATATAAAAAATCATACTTAGGCTTGCTTTATATTTACTCTTAGATTATAATTCAACGGTGATTATATGCAGAAGTACACAGAATTAAAAAAAGTTCCTTTTCCATTATTAATTGAAAAGGCAATAGAACATGCAAATGCAGATAAAAGTGATAAGAATTTTGTCTTATCAAATATATTTATGGAAGTAGCTAAAGTATAAAAACTTAAATTAAATTTTTTATTTAGTTATGTCAAGCAAAATAAAAGATATCTTGATGTGGGATGAATCTTTATTCAGAGCCCCTGAAGTCTTTGACCTTAGCTATATTCCTGATGTATTTAAGTTCAGAGACAATGAAATTGAGGCAATATCTCACAACGTAAAACCTTTAATTAAAGGGGACCTTCCAACAAATACAATTGTACTTGGTCCAACAGGCACTGGAAAGACAACTTCAGTCAAATTGCTGTTTAAAGAGATCACTGAAGTTTCAAATGATGTAATCCCTGTTTATATTAACTGTCAGTTTCATTATCGGGAATTTTCAATAATGTCACAAATTTTTAAGGGTATTTTTGGCTACCTTCCAGTAGAAACTGGTAAACCTTTAACTACTCTTTATGAGTACACTATGGGCGAATTACAAAAAAAAGGTAAAAGATTGATTGTTGCATTGGATGATGTTGATTTTTTATTCCACGTAAATATTGCAGAAAATATACTTTATAAGATTCTAAGAGCTCATGAGATCTTTCCTGGCGTTAAAACAGGAATTATTGGAATTGTTACAGACAATGCTTTTTCGTTTAAAGTTTCAGAAAAAATCAGGACAGTATTCATGCCAAACGAAGTCCATTTTAAGCCTTATTCTCAGTCTACAATAAAAGAGATACTTAAGTACCGTTGTGATATTGGATTATATCCTGGGGTAATGGAAGAGGAAGTACTAGATAAAATTGCTGAGATAACTTTTGACAAAGGTGATTTAAGACTAGGTATAAGAGGAATAAAAGAAGCAGGAATGTTGGCAGAACTTCAAGCAAGAAGAAAAATAACAATCGATGACATTGAAAAAGCTATAGAGCGTATCAGTTCTTCTCTACATGTTCAAAATGTTTTTGATGGACTATCTAAAACTGATAAAAAAGTTCTCAAAGTTATAGCAGAAAACTCTAGTAAGTTTTCAAAGGCTAATGATTTCTTTGATATATTGGCAGACGAAATGTCGTACGAACTCTTTAGGAAGGCAACAACAAAACTTGAAAACCTTAAAATAGTTGATATACAAAGGGCACAATCTAGGGGCAGAGGAAAGCAAAATTTGATTCACTTAAGGGTGCCTAAAGAGGCAATACTAGATACTATCAAGGAATAACCTTTAAAAGTAATTTTAAGTCTCTTTAATTCAAATGAAAATATTAGTTACTAATGACGATGGTTATGGGAGAGAGGGAATAAAAAAGCTCACCGAAGTTGCAGAATCTTTGGGCGAAGTCATTGTCATTGCTCCAAAAGAAAACTGTAGCGGAATAGGCCACAGCTATTCTATTTTTAAAAAAATAGGTGTTGAAGAAATATATTTAGAAGACAAAAAGAGGAAGGATTATATTGTTTCCGGAACGCCTGTGGACTGCGTCGCCCTAGCCATAAGACATTTCATGAAAGAGAAAATTGATTTGATTCTATCTGGGATAAATCATGGCGAAAATATTTCCTATGATATATACTATTCAGGAACAGTTGCAGCTGCTAGAGAAGGAATAATTAATGGTATACCATCCATATCTGTATCTTCGACAGATTACTTTAACCCGATGTTTGACACAGCAACAAGATTTTTAGAAATATTATTTGATTCTTGGAATTTTAATAATTTTCCTACTGACACACTTCTTAACATAAATGTACCCTCTGTACCATTTGAAGAATTGAACGGAGTTGAAATAACAAGACTTGGTAGAAGAGTCTACTATGAAGAGCCTTTTGAAACAGATAATAAAGATGGAAAAATGTATTTCAAAGTATTTGGGAAGGCCCCCAGTGGATATGTAGAAGAAGGGACAGACTACTCTGCTATAAAACAAAATAAAGTTTCTTTGACTCCAATTCATCTTGACGCAACAAATCACAATGAAATGAATTCATGGAAAGAAATTGTAAATTTAAAGAAAATAATTGACATTTTTAATCAGTAGTTCTTGATTGCATTAGCAAGTACTATAGATGAAATATATTCTTCTTGGGGTGCCGCTCTTGAAGTATCTACAATTATGATTCCCTTGATAGCCAGCGGATAATATAATGCACCATGAGAACTTCCTCCTCCAAGATGAATCAAAGTTCTATAGATCAGATTCCCTGAAATCCCATCAGGAGCCAAAATATAATTTGATCTCTTAACTGCATTTTCAATCAGTATCTGTTCATGAATGATTCCATACTTTTTTGCTAGGGACTCTGCTTCTATTATGGTCTTGTCGACAACTTTCGACCTTCCAATGTCGTTAATTCTGCCACCAGAAAGAACAGAGATTTTAGGTTCAACTTTGAACTTTTTCAATAAATCAATTCCATATTCGACTAACCTCTCTTTTTCTTCTAGATCTTCTCCCTCATCAATTCCCAAAGGTGCAAAAAAGAAATAAGTTTTATCATAAGTTCCAAGAAGCCCTATTCTGTAAATCTTTTCAATATTAAAATTAATTTTAACTTCTTTTAGGAATTCAGAACTTGGAAGCGTACCCCTTACTATTGCATCAATTTCTCCATTTTTTAAAGCCGAAATAATTTCAGCGGAATTACCATAAATTTTGGTATTGCAAAAATCAATATTATTTACAACAGCTTTTATTTTTTCTGGATTTTCATAAGCACCAATACCTACTGTTAGTTTTGGATTAACTCTGGCTTTTATCTTATCAAGCATAAAAAATAAATCTCTAATATACTTAAATAATTTCTGTAATACAGTTTGACCATATGAGAATATTAGCAAGATTTCAAGAATCCTGCGATAATTTTAAAAAGCCTACTATACCATTTCTTTTAAATGGAGGTGTAATGTTGGGAAGAATCAGACCATCATTTATAAAGAGAATATCTAGGCAATTAGTCGACAAACACAGAGATCAGCTTACAAAAGACTTTGAAGAAAATAAGTTAGTAATAAAAGATTTAATTGATGTTCCCACAGACAAGCTTTTGAACAGAATTGCTGGGTACACAACAAGACTAATGACTCATAAAGAAATAATGTAATTTGTTTATATCTCCTTAGATTAATTCTACTCTAACATTTTATTTGGCGTTAGATACGATAATCTTTATATATGTTTATTTTTGTTTAACAATGTCGTGATTATATGAATGAAGATTTTTTACTGATGATACCTGGCCCAATACCTGTCCATCCAAGAGTATTTAGGGCCATGTCAATGAAAATAATGCCCCATAGAGGGGATGATTTCAATAAGCTCTTCATGGAGCAATCTGAAAGAATGAAAAAAATCTTTAAGACCAAAGGTGATGTGTTTATTTTAGCCGGATCTGGAACAGCAGCTATGGACGCCGCCATAGCAAATATTGTTCAACCTGGAGATAAAGTACTATGTATCACTTCTGGTAAATTTGGAGAGCGGTTTAGAGACATAGTTAAAGCTTACAAAGGTCAGATAGTTGAATTAAATTACGAGTGGGGTGCACCAATAAAGCCAGATGAAGTACAAAAGGCACTTGAAAAAGATCCATCTATTAAAGCTGTTACAATGGTCCACAACGAAACTTCGACTGGAGTTAGAAATCCTGTTGCAGAAATTGGTAAAATTGTAAAGAATACTAAAGCACTTTTAGTTGTTGATACAATTTCTTCCCTTGGAGGGGACAATATTGAAGTTGATAACTGGGGAGTTGACCTTTGTGCTTCAGGCAGTCAGAAATGTATCGGTCTTCCTCCAGGAATGTCATTTATTTCTGTTAGCCAGAAAGCGTGGGATGTAATAGATAAAAATGACAGTACTTGCTATTACTTGAACTTGAAGAAATACAAGAATAATAAATATAAGGCTCCTTATACCCAACCAGTCACAATGGCTTATGGTTTAAAAGAGGCTTTAGATATAATTGATGAATACGGTTTTGAAGATTGGATAAAAAAGCACGAAAGGATAGCAAAGGCAACAAGAGAAGCGGCCAAATCAATAGGGCTTTCTCTTTTCCCACAGGACGAAAAAACATGTTCAAATACTGTCACATCTATTAAAGTTCCTGATGGAATCGATGGACAGAAACTTGTTAGTATTATGAGAGAGAAGTATGGGGTAATTATCGCCGGCGGTCAGGACCATCTAAAAGGAAAAATAATTAGAATTGGGCACATGGGAAGTGTTACAGAAAAAGAAATAATAGTTACATTATCTTCCTTACAGATGGCATTAAAAGACCTTGGGTATAAGACTGAACTTCCAGCAATTCTTTCTCCAATCATGGAATCCTTTAGATAAACATGAAGAAAAGTAAATTTTTATTTTTTATACTCTTTTTATTAGTTTTAGTCTTCTCATCATTTTGTTTAAGCATGTCTATTGATGAAACAAATAGAACAATAGTTGATAAAAATAAGAGCAATTATCATCTTCAGGTAAGAATACAATACGAGATTAATGTCAATAATGAAGATATATTAGAGCCTTCTATCGAAGCTAGGCTATTTGATAGCAACGAACATCAAAAAATTAATAATTATACTTGGAATTTATTAATTAATGAAAACAATTATTCTTCTTCCAAATATTCTACGTTTTATTTTTATGAATCTAAAACGGGTAAATGGGATTTTGAGAATTTAAATCGAAAGTCTTCTATTCTCTTAGATTTAAAATTTGAAATAGATACCAATAATACCTATCAAAACACATTACCTTTAGATAAGAACAATAAGTATGAGCTATATCTTGTTCCTTCTGGGGGGATAGAGTCAAATGATCCTAAGATTATTGAACTTTCAAAGAAAATCACTGAAGGATATGTAACAGATGTTGATAAGGTAAAGGCTTTGTATAAATATGTCTCTGAAATTGATTATATAGAGGATATTGAGGGTAGAGGAAGTGCTCTTAAGTGTTTACAAAGAGGAGCTGGTGACTGTGATAACAAAGCTTTCTTATTATGTGCATTACTAAGGGCTCAAGATATACCTGCACGTCCAGTTTTTGGATTCATTCATGGTGAAGAAATTGCTCATACTTGGGTTGAAGTTTATCTTGGCCAATGGACGAATATTGATCCAACTAACAAACATTTATTTTATTTACCAGCGAGGTATGTGAAACTTGCATCTGGAAACGGTTATTATGACATTGTAACTGTTTATTATAAAACAGATTCTAACGATGAGGATGAAATCGAAATTAAAGATTTAAAATTTGAAATTATTGAAATTAATTCAAATTGATAACAATACTTATCGAAACGTTTAAATAGGGCATCAAAATATCTTAATTAATCTCAGGCGAGCGTAAGCGGGTGAGTTTGAGAGGTGAAGATTAATGAAGAAGTTAAATAAAACTAATCCAAATATATTGAACCTTATAGATTTTTTTATAGATAAAGGATATTCTGAAAAAACTCCTTTGTGGATTGATCTTTCAAAGAGATTTAGAAGGCCCACAAGGCATTTACCCCAAGTAAATATTTCTAAAATAAATAGAAATTCAAAAGATGGGGACATAGTAGTTGTTCCAGGCAAAGTTTTAGGCAGTGGGGAGTTAGATCACAAAGTTACAGTTTCAGCATTCAAGTTTTCTAAATCTGCCATGGAAAAGATAAACAAAAGTGGAAGAGCAATAACTCTTTATGACTTATACAATGAAAATCCGAGAGGTAGCGGTGTTAAAATAATGGAGTGATCTCATGATAATCGATGGAAAAGATCAGATTCTAGGTAGAATGGCATCAGTTGCTGCTAAGAAACTGTTAGAAGGAGAACAGGTTGTTATAGTTAACGCTGAAGAAGTTGTAATTACTGGAAATAGACAGTATTTCTTTGACCTTTATGCAAAAAGAGCTCAGTTTAAAGATATAGCTAATCCTTTGAGAGGTTCATTTTTTCCAAAGAGGTCTGATAGAATTGTCAGAAGGTCTATCAGAGGCATGTTGCCATGGAAGAAAGATAAGGGAAGGCAGGCATACAAAAGATTAAAAGTATATGTCGGCATACCTGAAGATTTAGTTGGAAAAGAATTTGTTAGATTCAATGATGCAGATATTTCAAAACTGAGAACTAAGAAATTCATTAGAGTAAAAGATATTTCAAATTCCCTTGGGGGCAGAGTATGAAAATTATTCAATCAGTTGGTAAGAGAAAAAAAGCAGTTGCCAGAGCGACTGTAAAAGAGGGTAAGGGTAGAGTAAGAATTAACAGTAAACCCCTCCCAATAGTTGAGCCGGAATTGGCCAGAATCAAAATGTTTGAACCTATCCTTCTTGCAGGGGATTCAGCAAAGAATGTTGACATTGAAATTGATGTCAAAGGCGGAGGAATAATGGGGCAAGCTGATGCATGCAGAATAGCTATTGCAAGAGGCCTCGTAGAATTCACCCAAGACAACTCCTTAAAAGAAGCATATCTAGGTTATGACAGAATCTTGTTAAGAGGAGATTCAAGAAGAACTGAAGAACACAAACCAAGCAAGTCTTCTAAAGGACCAAGAGCAAGAAGACAGAAATCTTACAGGTGATCTTTTGATAATCCCTGTACGATGCTTCACCTGTGGAAAAGTTGTTGGGCATTTATATGAGCCTTATTTAGATAGGTTAAGCAAAGGGGAAGAAACAGAAAAAATATTAGATGACATGGGATTGACCAGATATTGCTGTAGAAGAATGCTACTAACCCATGTTGATTTAATAGAAGAACTGCTCGACTATAAAATATAAATTTATATTTTACATGTTTGTAGTCGATTTCACATGGGACCGTGGGGTAGCTTGGACTAGCCTCTCACCTTGGGGTGGTGGAAACTCGGGTTCAAATCCCGACGGTCCCACCATTGGAAAATAGATAGGAGAGGGAAGATTGACCGTAATAGAGGATATAAGGGCAAGGAAAGTCTACTCTAGTAATAAAGAAAGAAATATAGTAGAGATTGATATTTATACCTCTTCAAGCTTTGGAAGAGCTTCTGTAAAATTTGAAGAGGATATATCTGAAATTGAAGAAGTAGTTTTCCCAGAACTAGTTGGATTGGATGCCATTGAACAGAAATCATTGGATGAATTGTTATTGGAAATAACGCCATTCAATAAAATAAGATTTGCTTTGTCTTTGGCCACTGCAAAAGCGGCTTCTTCTTTTTACTCATTGCCTCTTTTTAGGTACCTTGGCGGTATATACGAAGGGCAAATGCCTCTATTGCAGATAGAAGGGAACTTATTTGATGCTGATTTAAAAAATCTAAATATTACTCAAAAGCCAAAACAAATTGAATTAGACACAATATCTCAAATTTACAACTCAACAAAGGATGATAAAAATTGTATTATCCCTGCAGTTGATGAAGGAATTTGCCATTTATCCTTGGCTTTTAATATAAAATATTTAGATGTAACGGCAGAGAATATTCAAATCATAAATGAATTAATTAGAATTAAAGAATATTTAGGGGAGGAGATATAATGAGTGATGAAATGTTAGTACCTCTTGATTTGTATCTTGCATCAGGAATACATATTGGAACAACTCAAAAAACAAGAGACATGGAGAGGTACATATTTAGGATAAGACAAGATGGTCTTTACATCCTTGATATAAATGAAACAAATAAAAGAATTGAAACAGTTGGGAAGTTTCTTGCTAAATTTGAACCTGAAAAGATTCTTGTTGTTTCATCAAGAATATATGGATTCAAACCTGTATTGGCATTTGGTCAAAAAACTGGGGCAAAAACTATAACAAAGAGATTTATACCTGGTTCTCTCACAAATCCAAACTGCGAAGACTTTATTGAACCAGAAGTTGTAATCTTGACAGATCCAAGAGCTGACTATCAGATTCTTAGAGAAGCTGGGCTTGCAAAAATACCTGTAGTTGCACTATGCGACTCAGAAAACTATTTATCAAATGTTGACTTAGTTGTACCAACTAACAACAAAGGTAAAAAAGCCTTGGCATTAGTTTACTATTTAATCGCAAGAGAGATGTTTAAAGCCAAAGGCAAGATAAAAGAAGGCGAAGAGCCTCCATTCTCAATCGATGATTTTAAATCAAAAGATGAGGAGGATTAAATGGGAGAAAAAATAACTGTTTCTCTTATTAAAGCAGATGTTGGAGGATGGCCTGGCCACGCTACGGTCCATCCAGATTTAATTGAAACAGCAAAAAAAGAATTAGAAAAAGAAAAAGGTAAACTATTAATTGACTTCCACGTTACAAACTGTGGAGACGATTTAGAACTTTTGATGACTCACAGGAGAGGTGTAGACTGTGAGGAAATACACGCTCTTGCATGGAATACTTTTGAAAAAGCAACTAAAGTTGCTAAAGATCTGAAGCTCTATGGTGCAGGTCAAGATTTACTAGTTGAAGCATTTAGTGGTAACGTTAGAGGAATGGGCCCTGGTGTAGCTGAGCTTGAATTTGAAGAAAGAAAGGCTGAACCAATTATAGCATTTATGATGGATAAAACAGATCCCGGCGCCTTTAACCTTCCAATATACAAAATTTTCGCTGATCCATTTAATACTATAGGTCTTGTAATTGACCCAAGTGCAACTACAGGATTTAGATTTGAAATTTGGGATATCCTTGAAAGCAAGAGAGTATTCATGGATTGTCCTGAAGAATTATATAAAATGCTTGCATTGATTGGTGCCAAGTCAAGGTATGTTATAAAAAGAGTCTACCCAAAGAAAGGTGGGAAATTACCTCCAGAAGAGGCAGTTGCTAATATTAGCACTGAGAAACTGTACAAGATTGCTGGTGAATATGTAGGGAAGGATGACCCAGTTGCATTGGTCAGAGCCCAATCTGGATTACCTGCAGTTGGCGAAGTACTTGAACCATTTTCATTTCCGCATCTTGTAGCGGGGTGGATGAGAGGTTCTCATAATGGACCTATTATGCCTGTTAGCCAGAAAAATGCAGTCTGTACACGATTTGATGGACCTCCACGAGTTATAGCTTTAGGATTTCAGTTATCAAATGGAAGACTTATAGGGCCTGTTGATTTATTTGATGATCCTGCTTATGACCAAGCGAGAATCAAAGCCCAAGAAATCGCCGACTATATGAGAAGGCATGGTCCATTTGAACCACATAGATTACCCAGCGAGGATATGGAATACACAACTCTTCCAAAAGTCTTAAGGGAACTCGAAAAGAGATTTGAAAAATTAGAATAATATTTTTATTAATTATTTTAATTTGCATTTTGAATATTATTATTTTTTGAGTTAGAATTGTCTTTCCCATTATCTAGGGTGTCAAGGATTATTTCTATCTGTTTTTGGACTTCATTTATTGATTGGCAAGTATTTATTATGTTCCAATTCTTTGCCAACTTCAATGCTTTTTCTCTTACTTTAACAAGATCATTGAGATTTTCAAACATCTCTTTTTCGTTTCTTTTTGATATTCTTTTTAGAGATTCATCTGGGTCAACATCTAAAAAGAACATATATTCAGAAGTTGGTAATATTGTTGAAAAAAACTTGTAAAATATTTTTGCTAAAGGAAGTGGCAAATAGGCAACACCCATAAGGTATCTTACTACAATTAAAGTGTCGCTCTTATCATGGTATAAGCGAATAGATCTAATAACATCAAGGGCATAATAAATTGAGGCTTTAATATAATTTAATTTTCCTTCTCCCAATAGTGAATTCTTGGCTTTTATCCCTAAAGGATTATCATCTTCAGGGTGTGATCTTAGTATTACACTATCTCCCTTTTTTAAGTATCTTTCTTGAATCAAATTAGCATGAGTATCCTTACCTGCTCCGTCAAGACCATCTATAATAATTAATCTCATTATAACACCAGCGTTAAGAAGTAATAAAGAAAAGTTGCGGAAAAACAAGCAGTCAAATTATCAAGACCTTTTGGAGTAATTGCTTCAAAAATTGTTGCCATAAATGGCACCACTAACAATATCAGATAATTTATTGGCAATATATTCAAATTTGGATTAATGAAATTGTAGTAATTTAATGCAATCCACATAACACTAATCAAAGAAATATACATTGCAACTGAACCTTCAATACTCTTAGTTTCTCCAAATATGTTATACTTTCTTTTTCCAAATCTAGTTCCAATTAATGCAGCCATTCCATCCCCATATGACATTGCCGCTATACCAACTGCAATTATCCATGGTTTATCAAAGAAGAGAAATGCAAGAACGGCCCAAGAAATCGCATAATAAACTAGTCCAAGACCATGCCCAGATGAGGAAATTTTATCCTTGATTTTTAAAGGTGAATAAGGGCTCATTAGAAAAGTTAATGGAATAAACGGTCCGGCAGCAAGAAAAGTCATTACCCATCTTGTCTCAAAGAGAGGCAAAATAAATAAAACATTTCCTACCATTATATGAAGAAATTTTCTACTTAATACCTTATATTGGTACAATAATTTTTCTGATATAAAGAGCAAAATAGCTACATAAGTATAGACGATTATCAGACCAAGCAAGTCACCAGATAACATTGTTCTAGTTTTTATGATTTTATATATAAGTCTATTGCATATTCAATTTACGTCAATTACCTAAATCTGTACCTTTCTTGATGAAATTTTTTAATATAAAGATTAAACTAGAAAAGATAATTAAAAATAATTAGAGAAATTTGCTACCTTCTTCAAGAAGTCTGTTTGCAACATCTATTTCAATAGACGCCAAAATGAAATTTCTCTTTTTTATATTAATTTCAGCTCTTTCTTTCATTCTTTTTGCTTGTTTAAAGAATTTTCTTGCTTCACTGTCGTTTTTACCTATCATTCTTGTCACCTTTATTTGATTATATTAATTATTGCTTTTTAATATTTAAATCTTTTGGTTAATTATTGTTTATCAATAGTGAATTAAAGTTCTTTATATGGAGAATCTATAATCTCTCTGATCTTTTTGGCCTTTATTTCTCCTACCCCCTCAACTTCTTTAAGTTCTGATTCATCAGCATTAAAAACTCCTAAAATACTTCCAAATTTATTCAATAATCTTCTAGAAAGGACTGAGGATACTTCGGGTAAGCCTTCAACAATAAAAATCTGTTTTTCTTTTAGGTTCATTGCTTTTTTTTCTCCCCTTATTGCGGGGATTCTTTCTTTTTCTTTCTGTTCTCTAGATGAAATATCGACAAGGTAATTGGCAGTTTCTTCAGGATTTTTTGTAAAAATTATACGAACTCTAAAATCTATCATAGAAGAAATAATGGCTCCACG
>LNGD01000014.1 GCA_001587675.1 Candidatus Methanofastidiosum methylothiophilum | reverse complement strand
TCTGTAAGGTTTCTGCTCGTAACTTACCCTTACCATGTAAACTCTGCATGTTATGTCAAATAAACTCGTTGCGTAACTTAATGCAGATCCCCACTGGCCTGCACCAGTTTCAGTTGTTATTGTTTGTGTACCCTCTTTCATATTGTAGTATGCTTGTGCCACTGCTGTGTTTGGCTTATGACTTCCTGCAGGCGATACACCTTCCCATTTGAAGTAAATTTTTGCAGGTGTTTTTAGTGCCTTCTCTAATCTTAGGGCTCTGTAAAGTGGAGAAGGTCTCCATACTGCATAAATATCACGTATTTCTTGTGGAATGTCAATCCATCTTTCTTGGGTTACTTCCTGTTTTAAAATTTCCATCGGAAAGAGTACTGAAAGCTCTTCCAATGTAGCCGGTTTTAAAGTTCTAGGGCTATATACCGGTGGCAGAGGCTTTGGTAAGTCTGCCTGTATATTATACCATTTTTTTGGCATTTCGTTTTCGTCCAAAAATATTTTCGTTCTTTCCATATTTATCCTCCCTTAATATTTCTAAAATTTACTATATTTAACTAACAAAAACTATTCTAGAAATGTCTAGAGATAATTTAATTTAACCTATGAGGAGCGAAACCTAAAAGTAAGGTCGCTAGTATCGCCACCACCAAACTCTAAGAACAGCGTCGTTTTCGACAAAATTTCTAGATGTTGGCTCTAAACTCATAGTACCGTAATTAGAAAATAAAATTATGTTTATAAATCTTTTGCATTATTTATTTTTTTGCCTTCCCTTGATCTGCTACGGATTTGATGGCTTTTTCAATTTCAGAAATATCGCCCAAATAATAATGTTTAATTGGTTGTAGATTACTGTCAAGTTCATATACAAGAGGTATTCCTGTTGGGATATTTAGGCTTACAATTTCTTCTTCTGGTATATTGTCTAGGTATTTGACAAGAGCCCTCAGACTGTTTCCATGTGCAGCTATTAGTACCTTCTTACCGCTCTTTATTGCCGGCGCTATTGTTTCATGCCAATAAGGAAGGAATCTTTCCACAGTGTCCTTAAGACACTCGCTTGTAGGCAATTGATTTTCTGTTAGTTCTTTGTATCGCGGATCAAAACCGGGGTATCTTTCATCGTTTTTCTCTAAAGCTGGAGGCCTGATGTCATAACTTCTTCTCCATATAAGCACCTGTTTTTCTCCGTACTTCTCAGCCATTTCTGATTTGTTTAGACCCTGTAATGCACCATAGTGCCTCTCATTTAGTCTCCATGAGTTTATTACTGGTATCCACATAAGATCCATTTCATCTAAAGCTATCCATAAAGTCCTTATAGCGCGTTTTAAAACAGAAGTATATGCTACATCAAAGGTATAACCAGATTCTGATAGGACCTTCCCAGCTTTTTTTGCTTCACTAATCCCCTTTTCAGAAAGATCAACATCTGTCCATCCAGTAAATCTATTTTCTTTGTTCCAAATACTTTCTCCATGTCTTAATAGAACAACTTTATACATCTAGATCCCTGTTATGCTTCTATAAAGATATCATTTTTTAAGTTTATTTGCATCTAGCTTTTACTATAACAAATAATCGATTATGGGATGCCTTTTTTTCTAGCTCAAATCCATTATCCCTTAAGAGGGCTTCTACGCCACCATTTTTGATAAATGATCTATAATTTTTAAAATGATTTATACCAGCAAAAAATTCAACAAATATAGCATCTAAATTGTATTTTTCTAGATAGTCGTAAATGATGACTTTATTGGCTATCTTTTTTACTTCTTGAAGAGAATTTTGACGACTAGTAGTGTCCATTTCATGTAAGGACAGAGAAAAAATTGCATAATCAAATTTCTCTTTTGTGATTTTAGATAGATCCTCTGCAGAACTGTGAATAAATCTAACATTTCTAAAATTATTTTTTTCTTTTATTGAGTTAGCATAATCAACCATTTTCTTGGATATTTCAATCCCTAGGATGCTCTCACACTTATTCGAAAGAAAAAAAACTAAAGATCCTGTCCCAAATCCGATATCTACTACAGTTGAGCCATTTTCAATTAAGCTTGATATGCACTTCCTAGAATCCCTTATGAAGGGATCTATAAATACTCCATACACCTTTCCATCGTACCAATGTTTTTTATTTTGCATACACTTACTAATTAAATAATCCTTATATATTTGTTATAACTAGTGTATGCTATGAAGGGGTAAGCATGTCAAACGAGTCTAATGAAATACCGGAATCGGCCGAAGTGTTAAGAGAGGCTAAAATTAGCCTTATTTTGGATTCTTATGACGATCTCTTCTCAGATTTTGACCCTAGATCCTATTCTGAAAGAGCATTATCCGATGATTTCTTAGCAGAGTGTAAAAAAGCTGTAAGGGAAAAAAAGAATGCCCCTCAAATTATGGAATTAAGATTCCTAATTCCTTCAAAAAAAAGAGTTAAACTTGACGAAAATAAAATCAAAAAAAGATTAAAAGATTATTACCAAAAACAGGCAAAGGAAAAACAAAAAGAGATGAGTCAATTGAGAAAAGAAGGTTTAGAGTGGCTTGCCCTAGGATTTTTCTTTTCCCTAATATCCACTTTTTTAATAAGTCAGCAAGGATTGATATCAAAAATAATCTTAATTATTACAGAACCAGGTGGATGGTTTAGCTTTTGGACTAGCTTAGATAAGTTATTTTTAGAACCAAAAACAAGAAAACCTGAATTGGAATTCTACAATAGAATGGCCAAAATGAGCATAAAATTCTATAGCTACTAAATTAGAAATTTTTTTTCATTTAGGAAAGCTCTACTTTTTAGGATATCCTCTGTCCTTGTCATCTCAAGGATTATTCTTCCTTTATATTTTATGTCATCTAAAGCCCTGAATATTTTAGAGAAATTAATATTCCCTTCTCCAATGGGCAGATGATTATCAAACTCACCAAAATTATCGTGGAGGTGTATATGGACTAGATATTCTCTTAAGTCATGAATATACTCCCCAATGTCGACATTGTTAGTTTCTAGATGGCCTACATCCATAGTGTGCTTAATGCCAGACAATCTTTTTTCTTCCAATACTTCTAAAACCTCTTTAGAAACTTTCATGGTAGTGATAAATGTATCTGGCATATTTTCTAAAGCTATAGTTACGCCATAGTCCTTATTGAAGTCGGATATTTCTTTTAAGGATTCAAATAAAATTTTCTTTGTACCCTCATTTGACTTACTTGTTGCTGCCGAGTGTCTTCCAGGATGGAATGTAAGAATCTTTCCTCCTATTTCATGAACCGCAAAAATTGAATATTTTACTTGGTGTATTGATTCTCTCCTAATGCTCTTGTTTAAGCTTGATATGTTGATATCAGAAAATGGCGAGTGGACTGTGTAATTCAATTTATATGAGGCAAGTATTTCCTTAATCGCAGGTAATGTTTCTTCATCAATAGCGTGATTATTCTCGGAAACTATCTCTAAAAGACCAAAATTATTTTCCTCTGCCCAAGAAAGTGCCTTCTCAAGCTGAGTTTCATAAAAGGCCAATGAAGAGAAACCCAATTCTATATTCATTAAAGGTTGAGTGTATCTAATTCTTTTAATAGTTTTCTATTGCTGGAAATATTATTAATATTTTGTTATTTTTTTATTAATTTTTATTATAGAAAGATTTAAATATTATTATGATAAAATATATCAAGAAGGTGTTAATATGAGGAAATATTTGTTGTCTTTATTTTTGATATTAGTTATTTCAATTTCAATAGGCTGCACTAGTAATAATTCTAATAAAAATGGCAAAGTAATTGTTTATGCTACACTATCTCCCCAAAAAGAGATGATTGAAGCAGTCGGTGGGGATAAAGTATCAGTCAACATTCTTGTTCCCCAAGGAGGAGATCCTCACACTGCAGATATAAAGCCCAGTCAATTGGCCGAGCTTTCAAAAGCTAAATTATATGTTATGATTGGCTCAGGCATTGAATTTGAATTAAAGTCCATTGAAAAAATCAGGGACCTTAATAAAAATATGTATGTATTTGACAGTTCAAAGGGAATAGAATTAATTGATATTTCTGAGCATGAGCATGAAGAAATTAATGTTGAGCATGAAACTGGAAAAGATCCACATATCTGGACCTCAATAAGAAACGGAAAAATAATGGTTCAGAACATATGTGAAGGGCTTGTTGCAGTTGACCCAGATAATAAGGATTATTACCTAAAAAATAGAGATGAATATCTTAGACAACTTGATGAAGCAGATCAATTCATCACAAATCAGTTAAGAGATATGCCTAATAGGTCATTTATGATATTCCACCCATCTTGGGGCTACTTTGCAAAGGATTACAATCTCACACAAATTGCAATTGAAGTTGAAGGAAAGGAACCAACTTTACAGTCTTTAGCTCATATAATAGAAGAGGCAAAAGAGGAGAATATTAAAACGATATTTGTGTCACCGGGATTTAGCAGCAAAGCAGCTGGGATAATTACAAAGGAAATCGGGGGAAAGACAGAAGTTCTAGACCCTCTTGCAGAGAATTATATAGAAAATCTTAAAATCACCGCAATCAAAATAAAGAATCAGTAATCACATGAAAAATATTGTCAAAATAGAAAATTTATCATACGACTATGGGGATCATAGAGTACTTGAAGACATTAATCTTAAAGTTTACGAAGATGATTTTCTTGGGATAATCGGCCCTAATGGCGGCGGTAAATCTACTTTGTTGAAGCTTATTCTAGGACTTTTGGTGCCAACCCAAGGAAAAATTTATCTTTTTAATAAATCCCCAAAAGAAGGGCGAGAATTTGTTGGTTATGTTCCACAGTACACATTAGTTGATCGAAACTTTCCAATTAATGTTGAACAAGTAGTTCTCAGTGGCAGAATAAACCACACTGATTTTCTTAAGAGATATTCTGAAAAAGATAGAAAAATATCTAACAAGGCAATGGAAATAATGGGAATTCAAGATTTGAGTAAGATACAGATTGGGAAGCTATCAGGAGGGCAACTCCAAAGAGTGCTTATTGCAAGGGCACTTTCAACAGAACCTAGATTACTTCTTTTGGACGAACCCACATCTAATATTGACGTTCAGGCAGAAACTGACTTTTATGATTTTCTTCATGAATTATCTGAAAAAATGGCCATTATTCTTGTTACTCATGATACAGGAGCTATCTCCTCTCATGTAAAGTCTATCGCCTGTATCAACAAAACACTTCATTACCATGGAGAAAAGAACATACCACCAAAAGTATTTGAAAAGCTATACGGCTGTCCGATAGAGCTCATAGGCCATGGTATACCTCATAGGGTTTTGAAGGAGCACGATGACTGATGGTTTTCGAATATGCCTTTTTCCAAAACGCAATCATGGCAGGAGTATTAGCAGCCATTGCATGTGGCATTATAGGGTCTTATGTCGTTGTAAAAAGATTGGTATTCATATCCGGAGGGATATCCCATGCAGCTTTTGGGGGAATAGGGCTTGGCTTGTTCTTGGGATACAATCCTTTGCTTGTTGCAATCCTATTTAGTGTTTTCTCAAGCTCTATCCTTGGGATAATATCAAGAAAAGCATATCAAAGAGAGGATACCTTAATAGGTGCAATGTGGGCCATTGGAATGGCCTTTGGGATCTTCATGATTTATCAAACACCGGGTTATGTCCCTGATCTTGCCAGTTATCTTTTTGGGAATATTCTTACTGTATCCAGACAAGATATTTTTATAATGCTAATCCTAAACATTATCATAGGAATAGTAGTTTTCTCAAGATACAATGAATTCCTTGCTTTCTCATTTGATGAAGAGTTCTCAGAAGTTACAAATGTTCCTGTCATGAAGACTTACATTATATTGCTTTCACTTGTAGCATTAACAGTTGTAATTTTAGTTAGTGTGGTAGGAATTATATTGGCAATGGCTTTACTTACTCTTCCTGCAGCAACTGCAAGTTTGTTTACTAACAGTCTTAAAAAAATGATAATTCTTTCTCTAATAATGGGGATTATCTATATGTTACTAGGTATTGGCATATCATTCTTATTAGATCAGCCATCAGGTGCTACAATAGTTCTAATTTCAGGTGTTTCATATCTTATTTTACTTGGTATTAAATCTTTAATATTAAAAAATAATTGAGAAGGGATTGAATGTCCGTTATTAGTATATCTATAAATGATGAATTACTGGAAAAACTTGATAAACTTCTACATCTAAAAGGTTTTTCAACAAGGTCTGAAATATTCAGGGAAGCTTTGAGAGAATACGTAACTACAGAAGTGTGGGAAGAAGAAAAAGGGCCGCTTGTCGTTACTGGTATGGTAATATCTAGTAAAAAATCAGAAAGCCCGCTTAATACAATCCACCATAAATACGAGCACGTTGTTGAAACAACTCTTCATACTCATCTTGATGAAAAGAACTGCCTTGAAATATTCATTCTCAAAGGAGATACCAAAGATATTAAAGAATTCTTAAATGAACTAAAGGTCTTAAGCGGTGTTAAGGCAGTAAGGCATGCTTTAATATCGGCGGAGGTCTAGCTATAATGAATATCTGCGGAGTTGATGAAGCCGGGAGAGGTCCTGTTATTGGCCCTCTTGTGATTGCTGCCTTTTCAATTGAAGAAGAAAGACTTAGAGAAGTAGCGTCTTTAGGTGTTAAAGATTCAAAGAAACTTAATCCTAAGAGACGTACTGAAATATATTCTGAACTATTGAAATTATCCAAAAATTATTTTTTTAAGGTACTTTCCCCAAATTACTTGAATACGGAAATGAAGAGGCATACATTAAATGAAATTGAACTTTGGGCTTTCATTGATTCCGTCATTGGATTAAATGTTTCTCTAAAAAGAGTTATTTGTGATTCATGTGATGTCAATGCAGATAGATTTTCCCAGAGTATTAAAGAAGGTGTTTGCAAGATTTATCCAGATTGTGAGGTAATAGCTGCACATAAAGCAGAGGATAAGTATCCAATCGTTGCCGCTGCTTCAATTCTTGCAAAGGTTAAAAGAGATGAAATTCTGAAAGAAATAGAGGATAAAGTTGGCACCCCAATAGGAAGCGGATACCCAAGTGACCCAATAACAATATCCTTTCTTAAAGATTATTATAAAATAAATAATAGTTTTCCAGATTACGTAAGAGCTGAGTGGAAAACCCTAAAAAATATCAAAAGTTTTTGTAATCAGACAAAACTTATTTAGGGTTTTTTTGATCAGTACCAATTTCTAAGACTGTGACAATAACTATAGCAAGGATAACTCCCAAGATTATGTTCTTAAAAATCATACCAAAGAGCATACCTATACCCACTCCTATGAGCATGTTTATGCTCTCAGATTTACGTTTTTCTTTTTTTAGTTGCGCTTCTTTTATTTTATTCTTTTTCATTGTACTCTTCCCCTATCGCAATTTAATTTGACCCCTTAATATATTTTTTTATTCTAATCCTAATGAAAATTTTACAGCGGCCATCATATGGATTTTTAGAGTGTCGAATAGAGGCGTCGTCACTTCTTCCTGACTGATTAACATTGGAAGTTCAGTACAACCCAATATTATGCCTTCTGCTCCATTTGAAACTAAATCTCTTACTATTCTCATCAGTTCTTTTTTTGAGTTAGGACTTACTATTCCTTTAGCAAGTTCACCATAAATTATATTGTTGACTAATTCTACGTCATTTTTATTTGGCGTAAGAACTTTTAATTTATGTTTTTCAGTTAACCTTTTCTTATAGAAATCCTCTTCCATTGTGAATTTTGTTCCCAAAAGTCCAATGGAGTTGATATTGTTTTTCTTTATAGTTTCTGCAGTTGCATCAATAACGCTGATTAAAGGAACTTTAGATGCTTTTTCAAGATCTTCTGCTATAAGATGCATGGTATTTGAACAAAGGATAATTGCTTCAGCACCTGCATTTTCGAGACTATTTGTTATCTCAATCATAATTTTCTTAATCTGGGGCCAGTTATTTTCTATCTCAAGCTTTAGTATTTCTTCAAAGTCAACAGAGAATAGTAGTATCCTTGCCGAATGATTCTTTCCTAGTTTCTCATTTACCATGGCGTTTAAAATCTTATAATATTCAACTGTAGATTGCCAATTCATACCCCCAATAAGTCCAAGAACTTTCATCAGGGTATTATATGAAAGGGTAAATAAAAGCGTATCTGGACCGAAGATTAAGAATATATATCTGACGAATAGAATACCTGTTATGAGAATAAATGAGCTTAATCCATTTTTATCTGGATTAATCCTCGCACTGATTTACCTTATAGTGTTCACTCTTTTTGAATATTCAATATATAAAAAAATTAGCCTTACTCGACCAATTGTCGGTGCATTTGTTTTCTTCATGTCATATTTAGCATTTAGAAGATATATGATTGGGAGAATTGAAAAGAAGATAAAAAAATAGTTTATTCGGGAACTTTTGCAAACATTCCCACTCTTTCACTTTTCTTTGGAATTCTTCTGACATCAACAATTATGAAGTCTTTTACTGCTCTAACGGCACTAAATGGAACAAGGACCAAATTTTCCTTGTCAGTTATCATGTTATCCAAAATAACGTCAGTTGTAGGTTCTACTACGAGAGCAATTAGCTCTCCCGTGTCTTCATTTATTACCATGTCAAAAAGGGTTCCTATCTCATGTCCCTGTTCTGTTACTATCATCTTGTCTCTCAATCTAGTTGCTGCAATCTTACCCATAAAATCCCCTTTAATATATTATTTAATAAACACTATTCAAATATAAATTTTTCCTATTCTTTTTCAAGTATTTCAAGAATTTTGTCAAGTTTTTCTTGGGTCATAAGTGTATAAGGGCTTCTTTTTGCCTCCACCATCTGTGAAGCTTGGGGGAATTTGACAAATTTATCAAGGATGTATCCCAAGATGTAAGTTGCGATAAATGATAGTGGAACTAATATCAGTAAGAGTTCAGTTGTCTTTAAATCTATAACAAGTTTTATCTTATCTGAAGCCGCTATTATAAGAAGTGCAAAATTGACATAAACAAGGAACTGTCTACCTAGGTCAAATCTATACTTCTGTTCTAGAATGGATCTTCTCATATTTTTTAATGCGTCTTTAGACATATTATACCTCAAATGACCTTTTTATCTTTTAAGAAAGAAACAAAACAGTTCTTACTGCAAAAGTAAAGCCTTGTGAGGTGTTTTTTATCTTTCCATAGCTCTAAAACTATACGGTTTTTATCTTTTATATCAAAATCCGTTTGACAATTTGAGCATTTTTTAACTTTCTTTTCCATTTACCTCACCAGTGGGAAAACAGTATCAAATATAAAATTTTCTATCTATTAAAGAAAAAAATTATATATTTAAATCTCTTAAAGCAAGTTCAATATCCTCTGCCTTAATAGTCTTCCTTTTAGCATGAGCAGAATAGTCTCTTGCCTTTCTTGCTATTATTTTCGAATAATCTTCCAATGCAACGCCTAAAACTTTGCATGCATCTTCTGAAACTCTTTCAGCCCCCTCTTTTCTAAGAAGTCTTTCAAGGGGAGCTAGAGGAAGTTCTTCTGGCTCTCTCATAATTATACCTCCTAAATTGCCGAAAAAGGCAAAAATAAAACTTATATTTATTAATAAAAAGTCTTATTTAAACTTTTCTCTAAAAAAGACCTGAAATAAATGTTAGAAAGAAATTTATTCAATTAAAACAGCGTTAATTACTCCGTCCTGCCCGGGTCTTGAAGTAACTCTTGCTTTTCCAGCTTCTGTGTTTATTATTGCGCCTTTTGTGATTATGTTTCTTCTGACAAAGTGTCTGTTAGCTGGATTATCGACTACGCTTAGGATCTTTGCTTTCTTGAATCCCTCTTTTGTTTGAATATTGGAATAATCAGTTTTCATTAACTTAACTTTTTGATTTCCACCGAGGCATCTTACCTTCTTTTTGCTAATTTCTCCA
Source organism: Candidatus Methanofastidiosum methylothiophilum (assembly GCA_001587675.1). GTDB lineage: Archaea > Methanobacteriota_B > Thermococci > Methanofastidiosales > Methanofastidiosaceae > Methanofastidiosum. The sequence goes on along the minus strand of LNGD01000014.1, from coordinate 9,106 downwards.
ATAGTTGTAAAAGTTGATTCTCTCCCAAGTTCTCTCTTTAGTTTTTTTCTTGCCTGTTTTAATCTTCCACCTGTAACCTTTCTTTTTGATCTAGCCTGCCAAATTGACAAATAATCACCTTTATATCGCCTAAAAGGCCTAACAATGTTTATAAAGTTTTCCTATGCATTTATTTTATATGGGAGACTTTAATGCCGATATAATCAAATCGGAGCACGGAGGTGGCGGAGAGATGATGGAATCGCTGATTAAATCTCTCTATGTTAAAGGATTCTCCCTTAATTCCGTTAAAGGTGGATTAGGGCTTCCTGATATGGACGATTCTGGAACAATTCCATTTGATGATGGGCAAATTGTTTTTACTACCGACTCACATACAGTAACCCCTCTTTTTTTTCCTGGTGGAGACATCGGTAGGCTTTCAGTTTCTGGAACAATCAATGATCTTTCAGTAATGGGAGCAAATCCTATGGCTCTTTCTTCAGGGGTAATAATACCGGAAGGTTTCCCTGTTGAACAATTTAAAAAAGTTATTAAATCAATGGATGATACATTGAAGGAAGCCGGAGTTCCTTTAATTACTGGAGATACAAAAGTTGCAGGAAATGATTTGTTTATTAATACTTCAGGCGTTGGATTTACAAAGAATCTTCTCACTGACAAAGGCCTAAAAAAAGGAGATTTAATTATAGTTTCAGGAACAGTTGGAGATCATGGCGCTTCACTTTTGTCTGCTAGAGAAGACATCACATTTTTATCTAATATTAAATCAGATGTTGCGCCACTAAACAAGATGATTGCAAAAATACTTCCTTATAACATTCATGCAATGAAGGACCCAACACGAGGGGGAATTGCAAACGCATTAAATGAATTCTCAAGAAAATCAGGTGTGCGGATAGATATCCAAGAAGAGAAAATACCTGTAAGAGAAGAAGTTGTAGCTATCTGTGATATTCTAGGGCTTAACTTCATGGAAATTGCGTGTGAAGGAAAAGTTATAATTGGGGTAGAAAGAGATGATGCTGATATAGTGCTTGATACTTTGAGAAAGGATTCTAATGGTAAAAATGCGGCCATAATTGGGGAAGTAAAAAAAGGAGAAAAAGTGCTCCTTGAAACAGTCATAGGTGGAAAAAGAATTCTTGAACCCCCTGTGGCTGATCCAGTCCCAAGAGTATGCTAAATTATTCCTTTTTCTATCATTGATTTTATTTGGTCCTTTGTGTATCCAAGATTTAGTAAAATCTCTTCTGAATGCTCCCCAAGTATCGGAGGGGGTAATTTTACTGCTGCTGCAGTTTCAGATAATTTTACGGGTAGTCCAGGTATCTTGATTTTACCATATAGTGGATTGTTTACTTCTTCTATCATCTTTCTATGAATTACTTGTGGATCATTTAAGAGGCAATCAATTGTGTAAATCGGTCCTGAAGGTATACCTGCCTTTTCAAGAAGAACAAGCCATTCATCTCCTGACCTTGTGACCAACACATTCTCTATTATTTTCACAAGTTCATCTCTATTCTTTAGACGCTTACCATTATCTGAATATTTTTCATCCGTTGCAATATCAAGGGATAGAACCTCACAGAATTTTTTCCACATATCTTCATTTCCAACGGCAATATTAATGAAGATATCTTTTGTTTTAAATGACTGGTAAGGGCAGATAAGTGAGTGAGCACTACCTGTTCTTGATGGAATTCTGCCCGCTACGAGATACCCTGTTGCAAAATAAGTCTGCCATGAAACTTGGCAATCTAACATTGAGGTATCTATAAACTGGCCTTTGCCAGTCTTTGACCTAGCTATTATTGCACTTAGGATTCCATAACAGGCAAACATCCCTGCAGCAATATCAGTAACGGCGATACCTATCTTTACTGGCCCGCCATTCGGTTCCCCAGTTTCACTCATAAGACCCCCCATACCTTGTAATATCAAATCATAGCCTGGTTTGAACTTGTAAGGACCATCCTGACCAAAACCTGAAATAGAACAGTAAATTAGTTTTTCATTTATTTTCTTCATTTCTTCATATCCAAGGCCAAGTTTTTCCATAGTTCCTGGCCTGAAATTCTCAATTAGAATATCCGTATCTTTTACTAATTTCTTCACTATTTCTTTTGCTTCTTCTTCTTTTACATTCAGGGATAAGCTCTTCTTGTTTCTGTTTATACTTGCAAAGTATGCGCTTAGATTTTCTGAGATATATGGAGGGCCCCAACCTCTAGAATCGTCCCCTCTCTTCGGTCTCTCAATTTTTATTACCTCAGCACCCATGTCTCCAAGAAGCATACTACAGTATGGCCCAGATAGGGCTCCGGTAAAATCTAATACTTTTATTCCATCAAGAGGCATCATGAAAAAAACACCTTGTATCTATTTTAAATATAAACTTAAATAACTTTTCCATAATCAACTACTTCTCAAGACAAACAAAATTATTTTAATAATTATGATTATTTTAGATGAATTCTTTATGAAAAATAAGGATAAATTTTAATAATGAAAGGCAGGTAAATTAAACAGAGGAATAATATGAGCAAAACAATAGAGAATCTGACAAAAGCCTTTATTGGCGAAAGCATGGCAAGAAACAGATACACAATTTATTCAAAAATAGCACAAAAAGAAGGGTATGAACAAATATCTGAGCTTTTTCTCTTAACTGCGGACAACGAAAGAGAACATGCAAAATGGCTTTTCAGACTAATTAATGATATTAAAAAAGGCGATGGAAATCCTAAAGAGATAAAAGTTGAGGCAGAAGCGCCACTTATTCTGGGTAACACAATTGAAAATATTAAAGGAGCAATTGAAGGGGAGAATTACGAGTACACTAAGATGTATCCAGAATTTGCAAATGTAGCTGAGAAGGAAGGATTTAAGGATGTCGCCGATAGACTTAGAGCAATTGCAGTTGCAGAGAAACACCATGAGGAAAGGTATAAAAAACTCCTTAAGGAGCTTGAAGCTGGAACTCTTTTCAAAAAGAAGGAAAAAGTTGTTTGGGTCTGCAGAAAATGTGGTTACATCCACGAAGGTAACGAGCCACCAGAAAAATGCCCTTCATGCAATCATGAAAAAGCATACTTTGAAAGACAGTGTGAAGTTTACTAATACTTCTATATTTTTTTCTTTCTTCTATTTTCTTTCTTTTTATTTATGTCGTCTTAAGGTTCAGTAATTCTTTTTTATAATAATTAAGATTATATGGTAAAATTCAAAAATATTAAATATGACTAAAATTGAAAAAGCTACTTTTGCGGCAGGATGTTTTTGGGGAGTCGAATCAGCATTTTGTCAAATAGAGGGGGTTATATCCACTACAGTTGGATACTCAGGTGGGCATACAAAAAATCCTACTTATGAAGATGTATGTACGGATAAGACTGGTCATGCAGAAGCAGTCTTTATTGAATTTGATCCACAAATCGTATCTTACGAAAAATTATTGGAGATATTTTGGAGCATACACGACCCCACAACATTAAACAGACAAGGGCTCGATATAGGAAGTCAGTATAGATCTATAGTATTCTACCACGATGAAGGTCAAAAAATTAAGGCAACAGAACTAAAAGATAAATTTGAAAAATCTGGCAAGTTCAGTCAAAAAATAGTAACTGAAATAATACCCGCAACAACTTTTTATAGAGCAGAAGAGTACCATCAAAAATATCTCCAGAAACGTGGAATTGTTAGATGCAAATCTAAGTGATTAGACTAATAGAAGATAAACATAATATACGATAGTATTTAATATCGTTAGAGGTATCCCAACTTTTGCAAATTCCTTAAAAGTGATAGTCTCATTTGATTTCTTTTCAGCGTTTTGTATTATTATCACATTACTTGCAGCCCCTAAAATAAACAAATTTCCTGCAATCGTGCTCCCAGCTGCAAGTGCAACCATTTCTTTAGATGTTGCACCGGCATCGATTAGCATAGGGAGGTATAATGCCACAAGAGGCACATTGGAAATAAATTGACTTAATACTATACTAACAATAAATATCATCAAGAGATTTGTTATGTTTATGTCCATATTGTTAATAAGGCCTTGAATAAATCCGCTGTTCCAGACACTCTGCATTAAAATAAACATTGAAATAAAAAATATCAGTGTCTTCCAATCTACGTTCTTGATTACTTGGAGTCTCTCTTTAGCTAGAACTAATATGGGCATTGATGCTACCAGAGCAATGTAAGTCAATCTGAAATCGAAGTTAATTCCTGATGTAACAATTGAAATTTTTAGAATCACCATGAACAGGATCAATATAAGAGATGTCTTGGATAACTTAGCAAGATTTCTATTTTTAATCGGCTCTTCAGAGTGATTCAAAGAATTATTATGGAAATTATCTTTATAGAATAACTTCAATACAAAATATGCGATTAGTAAATTGATAACAGTTGGTATTAAAAGATATTCAAAAAATAATACGAAAGGATTATTTATGTTGCCTTCAAGGGCTATCAATAGATTCTGGGGATTTCCAATAGGACTCATTACACTTCCGATAGTAACTGCAAATGCAAGTGTTAAAAGCAAGAGCTTAGGCGAAGTATCATGTTTTTTACTCAAATGAATTACTACTGGGGTACCAATTATAGCAAGTGTATCATTCATCAAAAAAGCAGACGCAAAACCTATGACAAAAAGAATGACAAGTAAAAGCTGATCTTGATTTTTTGCTTGTTTAAAGATTTTATATGAGATATGGGAAAGATATCCACTTTCTTCGAGGCCCACACCTACAACAAACATCCCAAAAAGAAATAATATTACATCTAGATTGACGGATCTGATTGCATCTACAGGAGATATCTGACCAGTCAAAAGACAAACAATAGCACCTAATGTCATTACTTGCCATATCTCTAATTTAATTCTTCCGACCTGTCTTATGGCTATAAGTGTAAAGACTATTAATAATATAACTACTGAAATCACAGTGGTGCACTCTAGTAATCAATATATAAATATTGCTAGGTAGCTAAGAATTTCTTAATGAATCTTAAACGTAATCTTGCCTTACGGGATAGAAGATATCTATCGCATTAACTTTTTTTATAGCCTTTCCCATATGGGGCATATTAGAGGGAATGATAGTTACGTCACCAGGTTTTATAACTTTGGTTTCTCGTCCGACTTTAATTTCAAGAGAACCTTCAAGCATTATTAAAACTTGTTCATGTGGGTGGCTGTGCTCAGGAAAAGAAGCCCCTTCTTCTATCGTCCAATTGGCAAAAGTCATATTTTCTGAGTGTATAAATTTAGCCTTATAGCCGGGGAATATTTCCCTTTCATTTACATTTTTAAAATTTTCAAACGGCATATCCTTATTTATAGATTTTATTCTATTTAAGTATTACTGAGTAATCTAACTATATTCAATAAATAATAAATAGTCCGATAAGAAAATAATAACATGAATAGGAAAGATAGAGAGATTTCAGATTTAAGAATAATAGAAGAAATATTATGTAAATCTAAAGTGCTTAGATTAGCACTTTGCAATAATAATTTTCCTTATATAGTTCCATTAAATTTTGGCTATAAAGACAATCATATTTATATCCACTCATCAAAGAAGGGGATGAAAATAGATATGTTAAAGAAAAATAATAATGTCGCATTTGAAGTTGACACAAATCATGAACTTCTTATATCTGATAAGGCATGCGGATATTCAATGAAATATGAAAGCGTTATAGGATTTGGAAAAGCGTTTTTAATTGAAAATAATGAAGAAAAAAAAGAGGCTCTTGATATTATTATGTCACATTATGCAAAAGGAAATTTTGATTATTCCTTAGATGAAATAAACCGCATTTCTATCATCCGAATAGATATTGATTCGATGTCTGGAAAAAAATCATAAGGTTTATAAATTAAATAAAATACGATTAATTAGGGGGCCCATGGTCTAGTTGGTCATGACGTCGCCTTTACACGGCGGAGGTCCTGAGTTCGAATCTCAGTGGGCCCACTATTTTTGGATAAATATTTAAATCAGAGTTTTTTAGTTTTTTTGATTAGCATGGGCATTTATGAACTTATTTCAGGATTTTTTGGCGCCTTGGACTCTTTTATCTGGGGCCCATTTATGTTGGTCTTCCTTGTTGGTACTGGTTTATACCTAACCATAATACTAAAGGGAATCCAATTTAGAAGACTTATTTTATCGATTAAGAATCTTTTTGAAAGTGCATTTAAGAAAGAAGAACATAAAGGGGATATTCCTTCATTTCAAGCCCTTACAACTGCACTTTCCGCAACTGTTGGCACAGGAAATATTGCAGGTGTAGCAACAGCCATAGTTTTAGGGGGACCTGGAGCTCTTTTCTGGATGTGGGTAACATCCATAGTTGGAATGGCCACAAAGTTCTCAGAAGTAGTACTTGGAGTTAGATATAGAGAAGTAAACGATAAGGGAGAAATATCTGGTGGCCCAATGTATTATATAGAAACGGGATTCAAAGAAAAATATAATATAAATGCAAAGTTCTTAGCAATTTTATTCTCGCTCTTTGGTGTAATAGCTTCCTTTGGAATTGGCAGTATGGCGCAAGCAAACTCAGTCGTCTTGGCAATCATATCTAACATTGGCGGTGGGAATTCTTTAACACTTCCAATTTTTGGGGAAGTATTTTTCACATCAACTATTTTGGGAGCGGTTCTTGTCGTAATCACGGGGCTTGTAATATTTGGAGGAATAAAAAGAATAGGTGAAGTTACCTCTTTCTTAGTTCCATTCATGAGTTTATTATATTTGATAGCGGCTTTAATAATAATTGTAATACATGCAGACAGAATACCTTATGCATTTGCATCTGTCGTTGGTTATGCTTTTTCTCCTACTGCTTTTACAGGAGGATTAACAGGATTTGCAGTTTCTAGAGCAATTAGATTTGGTATTGCCAGAGGCGTATTCTCAAATGAAGCTGGGCTTGGCAGTGCACCTATAGCTCATTCTGCTGCAAAAACACCACATCCAGTTAAACAGGGGACTCTTGCTATAGTTGAAGTTTTCATTGACACTATCGTAATATGTTCTATGACTGGATTTGTAATTCTTGAAAGTAATCTTGATATATGGGGAGGGAACTTAACTTCATCAGCACTCACAAGCGCAGCATTTTCACAAACTCTTGGCTTAGCAGGATCGTTAGTTATAGTGTTATGTTCAGCTTTATTTGGATATTCCACTATACTTGGATGGTCATATTATGGTGAAAAATGTTTTGAGTATCTTTTTGGAGTGAATAAAAAATATCTATACAAACTGGTCTTTTTGTTCACTGTCTTTTTCGGCTCAATAACCTATGTTGACATAGTATGGAACATTTCTGACATGTTTAATGGGCTTATGGCCATTCCGAATCTAATCGCTTTAATTGCCCTAGGGGGAGTTGTAGCTGAAGAAGTAAGAAAATATTTCAAATAGACAAGGGAGATTATGGGCTTAGATGTATTCAAAGAAAGAAAAACTATACGGAAATTCAAGGATACTAAAATAGAAAGAGAAAAAGTATTATCCCTAATTGAAGCAGCCATACAAGCGCCTTCAGCTCACAATTTCCAACCTTGGGAATTTATATTAATCGATGAAAAAGAAACAAAAGAAATACTTTCTTCAAAAATGGCAGAAACGTGGATTAAAAATCTAAAGAAAGATGGCAAACCCAACTCTGAAATAGAGGCTAGAGTTAAATTATCCAAGGAAAGAATTAACAATGCGCCTTTTATAATAATTCCTTGTTTTGATACTTCAAAAGTTGAGAAGTACGGCGATTCAAGAGATAATGCAGAATTTATTATGGGTATTCAGAGTGTAGCACTAGCTTCAGAGAATATACTTCTAAAAGCAACTGAGCTTGGTTATGGAGTTCTATGGTTATGTGCACCTTTATTCTGCCCTGATGAGGTTAGATCTGTTCTTGAAATTCCTGAGAATATATTTCCTCAAGAAATATTGATAGTAGGCGTGCCAGATGAAGATCCTGAAAAACCTAAACGAAGAAATATTGATAAGTTAATCCACTTTAATCGTTGGTAACATGATAACAGTACTTTCTGGTGGGGGTGGGGGGGCTAAATTTGTGGATGGCCTTTCTTTATTAACGAAGGATTTTTCAGTAATTGCAAACACTGGTGATGACATTGAAATTTATGGGCTTCACGTTTCTCCCGATGTAGATACATTAATGTACACTCTATCTGGGGTGATTGATCGGAAAAAAGGGTGGGGTATTAAAAATGACACTTTCTACTGTCAGAAATACTTGAAATCCCTTGGATATGAAGATTGGATCATGATAGGTGATAAGGACTTAGCAGTTCATGTAAAAAGAACTGAACTTCTTAAGTCTGGAATTACTTTAACGGAAGTTACATCTGCTCTTTGCAAAAGATTTGGTGTCGATATACCTTTAATTCCAATGACAGATGATTTTTTCCAGACATATATTGAGTTGGACAATAAAACAATTCATTTTGAAGAGTATTATATTAAAAGACCAGAAGGCAGAATAAAAAAAATTATTTATTCAGGAAAAGAAAAGGCCAAACCATCAGACAGAGTCTTTGAAGCACTTGAAAGTTCTAAGTGGGTAATTTTACCACCTTCAAACCCTTTAGTCAGCATAGGTACAATACTATCTCTAAAAGGAATCAGAAAAATATTGTCAGAGAAGAAAGTCATTGGTATATCCCCGCTTATACAAGGCAAAGCAGTTAAAGGTCCTTTAGTTGAACTTATGGAATCCTCTGATTTCGAGATTAATTCTTTCGGCATTGCAAAATACTACCAAGACTTATTGGATATCTTTATAATTGATTCGCTTGAAGTTGATTTAGCGGATAAGATAAAAGGTGAGCTGGGAATAGAAGTATTCTCAACAAATACAATGATGAAAACTCGAAAAGACAGAAAAAGACTATGTAATTTTGTTCTAAAAAGGATGGAAAATAAATGACCTTGCCGGTATTACTACCTTTGAAATATCTTAACAATTCTAAATCGAGATTATATGATATATTAGGCGATAATAAAAAAGATCTTGTTATAGCTCTCCTAAGAGACATGAT
>LNGD01000013.1 GCA_001587675.1 Candidatus Methanofastidiosum methylothiophilum | reverse complement strand
GGTGCATAGGAAATGAACTCTGGTCCCAAGTTTGTGTCAATGGAGAGTGCAAAGATTTCAAAAGAATTGATGAATGTGCCGAATATTGTGGTTGCGAGGAAGATTTATGCAAAGCAATATCATGCAATTACAAATGCATAGGAAATGATCTATGGTCCTATAAGTGTGTCGATGGAAATTGTATTCAAGACCAGCTTGTTGAAGAATGTAATAAAGAATGTGGATGCAAACCTGAACTAGTTATTAGAGAAATACAGCCCAGTGAAAGCTGGATTTTCAATGATCCTAAAGACACAAGTAAAGTTGTTGCATTTGGTAATATCTATCTGCTTTATACTTCTGATAAAATAGGGATAATCCTCACATGTAGATCCGACAAATGCCTAGATTATCCAACAGTTTATTATGGCTACAAAAGACAAGGAGAAAGAGAATTCCATGAATATATTCAGATAGAAGACCTTTCATATTGGAGACCACCCTTTGATGCGTTTTATGTACTTTATTTTAGCCCCGAATACTACATGAAAATAGGATACGTCGATTAGTGCATTAGATAAATTTTTATAAAGAAATATATCAGAGCATCTATACACTTGGTGGCCAATTTGAGGATTTTAGTAATAACGCAAAAAAAATCTGAAGTACTGAATAAGTTATTAGAATCAAAAGATATAGTTGGAATAATCGAACCAAGAGAGGATAATAGTCTAACTTCCATAATTGAAAAAGCTATATTTAAAAATGTCAAAAATGTTGCTAATAAATATCACATTCCTTATTTACTAATGAAAGATAAGAAACAGGAAATTCTTTGCTGGATAAAAGATAGAAATCCAGATTTAATTGTTGTATACTCTATGCCTTTCTTACTAAAAGAAGAAATTTTTTCTTTCCCAAAATTAGGAACTATTAATCTGCACACTGCATTATTACCAAAATATCGAGGTGCAGTTCCTATTTTTTGGACATATTATTTATTCGATAGAGACGCTGGCGTAACGGTCCATTACATCGATAAGGGCGAGGACACAGGAGATATAATATTACAAAAAGATGTAAAAATAGATCTCGGAGAAAGATATTACGAATTAAGGGCGAAGTTTGAAGCTGCAGGTGCCGATGCATTAGTAGAATCAATCAATAAAATAGATTCAGACAAAGTCCAAAGAAAGATACAGCCAAAAGAATCCCCAACTCCCAGAGCTAAAAGAGTCAAAAAAGATGATTATCTAAATCTAATAGATTGGAATTGGGATTTGGAAAGACTTTGGCACTTCTTTAGAGGCACTGAAAATTATTTAAAATTCCTTCTATTACGCAATAAATCAATAGCTAGATTTATTAGAATTGAAGTGGGCAAAATGGAAAAAATTGAACATAACTTAGATATAGGAAAAAACTACAAAGATGTGAAAGGAAGATTTATTGCGTCCAAAGATGGCAAAATATATTATGAATTCAAATTTTGGAATCCATATAAAAAATGAGAATTAAAGTTTAGTTTGTGGCAAGTATATGTTCTTCTTTTTTCCCATGAAAGAAAGGACTGTTTTGATTTTTCAATTATATTATTTTCTGCACTCATCTCCACCCTAGGTATTATTTTATTTTTGGATATATTTGTTTCCTTTTTAATTATCTTGAAATGAATAATTCCAAAGACCTACCTTGTTAATCTTGGCTTTAGTCTCAGCTTCTATGAGTTTAAGATAGAGATCCGATTTTTTTTCAGTATAAACCCTAGCATATCCATTTTGAACTAATTCTAAATTAATATTTTTATCATTTATGTATATATAAGCCAAAGTTCTACCAAATTCATCTTTTTGTCCCTGAATAGCATCATAAGAAATATTTACTTCTTTTCTGTACACCCTTTCGTGCGTATAATTAAATGCATTAACTCCCCATCTTCTTAGATGAGAATCTGGAAGCCCATTCCATTTTTTTTCATTATTTTTAGAATAAGGTTCGGGAGTATCTATTCCAACTAGTCTAACTCTTTCAGTTTTTCCAGATTTTAATATATCAATAGTATCGCCATCTATGACTTTTATTACTAGTGCGGATTCTGATTCTATGGGGGGAGAATAAATCTGTTTTATATTATCGATACAACAAGTAGAAATTATAAGTATTAGGAATATCGTATATACTTGTTTCATATACAATTCTTTGATAGCTAATTTAAAAAATTATCATTAATAAATAGACTACTAATTTAATGATCTAATGCGATATATTTATAATTCCCTATGCGTAATAGATTGAAGATGGATATTAAATCAAACACTGATGTATTTCTCCTTAAAGCAAACAGCTTGTGTAAAAATGGCAATGATTTGCTAAATCAACAAGATGATGCCGTCTTAAAAAAAGCTGTACGAGTATTAGAAGAAGCACTGGATATATTTGTACAATTAGAGTGCCATGGAAGATGCTCCGAGATTTTTAATACTCTTGGGGCAGCATACTGTGCAATGGCTGAATGTGAAAATACTGAAGATAATTTAAAGAAGTCTATTGAATACCTTAAAGAAGCAATTGCTTTAAATGATTGTAATGAATTCCCAATATATCATGCCATCTCTCAATATAATCTAGGAAATACTTACAGATTTCTTTCAGAACTATATGACAAAGATATTAATCTAAAAAAGGCATTGGAAGCTTATAAAATTGCATCCAAAGTAACATCTAAGTATTACTACGGCCCCACTTGGGAAGAGCAAACATTTGATACTAGGCTTTATGAAATTTCACAAGAAGCGATAAAAGAAATTAAAGAGATGCTGAATAAAGATAGGTAATTCCAAATATTTGTTAATACTAACTTTATCTTAAGGGCTTCGAACTATTCTCTTTTATAAAGAAACTAGCAATACATGCGATTATGGAAGAAATGAATAATACTAAAAATGCATTTTGATATCCGGTTGCGGTGTAAGAATCCCCCAATTTACCATTTAATTCTAAGATATACCCCATTAAAGGCTGATACAAAGCACCCATTAGAAATGGGAAGAAGTTAGCTATACCTGTTGATGTTCCTGCAATTTCTATGGGGAAAAGATCTTTTATTAAAGCATATCCTATTGCTATTACGCCTACTGAAAAGATTCCTAGCCCAAAACAAATTAGATATAAGCCCATAGTGGAAATAGAGGATATTGAGAAATAAAGAAATGCCATTATTATTAATAATAATACACTGGATACATTTACTACAATCTTCCTTCTTTTAATTATTCGATCAGATAATATTCCCATTAAAGGGCTTCCTATAATCATTCCCACTGCTATCATGGATAGGACTCTGCTAGCTTCTACTTTTGTCATACCATAAATTTGTATTAGATATGGGCCACCCCAAAGACCTCCGAATGCCAAGTATATGGCCATAGTACAGAACATCCAGATCGAAACTGGCCAATAATATTTTAGGCTCAATACCTTTATGACACTTTTAAGCAACGGCACCTTTTTCTTATTTTGGGGGCTATTTTTTACAACTGCTGGCATTCCCAGTAAAGGTATATTTGGGTCCTTTGATATATTGTTTGTAACAACTGCAGGCATACCTAAATCTTCAGGAGAGTTTCTAACAAAAACCCAAACAAGTAATGCCAGCATTAATGTTATTACACCTGTAAGAATAAACGGCATTCTCCATCCAACTGCGTTTGATAGGAGAGCAAGTGGTATTGTTGATACTAAAAGACCAACGCCACCTATAGCAATTAAGAATCCAGTCATTGTTGCAAATTCTTCACCTTTATACCATTGCGATAAAATTTTTAGTGCACAGACGTATAATGTTGAGGCCCCAAGTCCTACTAATACCCTCCCTAAGATGGCGGAGGAGATATCTATGGATAAACCTAGTATAACTGACCCAACTGCAGCAATTAAAAAGAAGAATGTAATTGTTTTTCTTGGGCCCCAAGAATCAGACAAAATACCCGTAGGTAATTGCATTATTGCATAAGGATAAAAATAGCCAGAAGCTAGAAATCCTATTAATACTGCACCGGCTTTTAGGTCGGACATCATATCCAATGCAACAACAGCAGGGGCGACTCTATGAAAGAAAACTAAGAGATAACCTAGACCTATAATCAAGAAAACTAGTAAACGATATTCTTTGAAGTCAAGTTTTGTTGATTTGGTCATGATTTCACCATTATATTGTGTCAATTTAATTAAATTATAAAAGTATCTTATTTTCACCATTTGAGAAATCAAATTAAATCAGGTTCTATATCTTCAAATTCACCAAGGTCTTTATTTTTTCTTACTTTATCCCAGTGAAAATATTTTCCATTCATTGCTATGTATACTCCTTTAGGTAATGTCTGAACAAAAGCTAGGGCGCTACCTAGATTGAAAAGACCATCAAAACTCCCAAATTTGTAAGGGATCATTGCGCCCGTTAACACTATAGTTTTATTTTGTATGTCTTTAGCAAGTAGTTTTGCAGTTTCTATCATCGTGTCAGTACCGTGAGTTATCAATATTCTCTCTTCTTTCGTATTTTTACAATTTTCAAGAATGATTTTCCTGTCATCATCTTTCATATCAAGACTGTCTATCATCATTAGAGTTCTAATTTCTACTAAAACTCTGCATCTACCCATGTTTAACATTTCAGGAAGATGAGTATCTTTGAAAAATAACTCCCCTTTAATCTCATTATATTCTTTATCAAAAGTACCTCCGGTGATAAATATCTTAATTTTCATATTATTAATTTTAAGCTCAAAGTTAATAAATATAATTAATGTACTATAATATTAATCTTAGGTAGTGGACAAATGTCAGAAAAAGAGAGAGTATATGTTATACATAAACATGATGCAACTAGGCTCCATTATGATTTTAGAATAGAAATCGATGGAGTGTTAAAATCCTGGGCAATACCAAAAATCCCACCATCTGAAAAGGGTGTGAAAAGACTTGCCATATTCACCGAAGATCATCCATTAGATTATTCTACTTTTGAAGGAACAATCCCTGAAGGAAACTACGGTGCAGGAAAAGTTGAGATATGGGATAACGGAACTTTTACACTTATAGAAAATGAGGGAAATAAGATCGTAGTGAATCTAAATGGGAATAGACTTAATGGAAAATATTGCCTTATTAGATTCAAAGATCAAGAGAAGAACTGGATGTTATTCAAATGTGGATGAAACGGTAAAGTTAAAAAATACAATTCTTAATAATATTCATGGAACAGAGTTCAATAATTAAAATTGGCGAGGAGTTTAAGCCCTCAGAAAAGTTAAAAAATCTTTTTTACATATATTTATCGTTATTTATTATTTTTGGGATACTTTCTTGGTATTTGCCAACAATAGTGGTAGTATATTTCTTTTCACCTCAAATCGTGAAAGTTATTGTAACAGTACTCACTTTAATTCCTCTTACTCTAGTGGTACTTTTTATTCTTTATTGGATACCTAAATATTATTCTTCAATCGTATACAAAATGACTGAAACTGAGATTACCTGGAACAGAGGTGTCTGGTTTAGAACAATTGGCGTAGTTCCTTACAACAGGATTACTAACATCGATATAAAACAAGGGCCAATATCAAGAGGATTAGGCATAGCTTCGCTGAAAATACAAACTGCAGGATATTCTGTTTCTTCAGCATCTGGAAGTTTTTCTGAAATAAAAATCGATGGCATGAAAAATTTTTCAGAAGTTAGAGACATGATTTTGGAGTTTGTAAGGGGTAATAGGCCTATGGCTGTTGAAACTTATGATATTTCAAATCAAGACAAAGTAACAAAAGAGCTTGTAAAAATTAGGAATATATTGGAAGAAAAACTTAAGTAATTTCCTATAAATATGCCAATATCCCCATTAATCCATGTATCAATGCAATTATTATAGAAATAATTGCAACTGTCCTATGTGTTTTAAAGTGGCTTTTTATTTTTCCTTTAAAAACAGTAGATATAGAAACGGCGATTAAGAAAAAAATTAAAGCCATTACCCCTAAGTATAATATTAATGGATAGCCAAAGATAGGATAATAAGATATCTGATTTAACATAAATTTACCTCATTAATAAATATCTTAACAATTTATAAATTTTTTGAGTTCTTTTTTATACGTTGATTGTCGAATAACTTATTGTCCATAACTTTTTAAATAGTTCTTAAGTTCTTAATAAACTAGATGTATTCGTTAAGATTATCAATAATGATTGATATTATTGCTTATCAATAGCGAAACATTTAAATATAAGTAATGTAAAATAATATTACGGAAAATGGGGAGTTATATGAGCGGATCATCTCTGAGTTGTTTCACAAAAAGTGGTTTTCTAGTTCCTTTTGGCATTTGGTTAGGATCTTTGGCATTTGTGGCTGCACTACGAATTATCTACGGATTTTAATTTAAATTACTTTTCTTGATTTATATAACAAAGCAGATATTATATCCCATTATTTATTGGGCATTATATTTTTAAATAGAGATTTAATAGCTTGTTTAGGTGATGTAATGTCAAAAATAGTTATAGTTGAAACTTCTCTTGGAGATTTTGAAATTGAGTTAGATTCTGTCAAGGCACCCATAACGGTAGAAAATTTCTTAAGTTATGTACAAGATGGATTTTACGATGGCCTGATATTTCACAGAGTGATAGATGACTTCATGATTCAGGGTGGAGGATTAGACCCAAGTATGAAAGAAAAATTAACTAATCCACCTATAAAAAATGAGGCAACAAATGGACTTAAGAATAAAAAGTATACAATTGCTATGGCAAGAACTAGCATAGTAGATAGTGCAACTTCTCAGTTCTTCATAAATGTAGCCGATAATTCTTTCTTGGATCATGCCAGTTCAACTCCTCAAGGATTTGGATATGCTGTTTTTGGCAAGGTAGTTAAGGGAACAGACGTAATCGATAAAATCAAAACTGTACCTACAACTTCTAGGAGTTCCCCTGACGGAGTTTTCCACGATGACGTTCCCAAAGAGTCAGTATTAATAAAAAAAATGTACATCAAAAACTAATTCTTTTTCTTTCTTTTTACTTTCAAAAAATATGCTCTTTTCAATTTAGTTTTTTTATTACTTAATTTTCGCATATGGACTTTAGAGCTAGGTTCTTCATCGACTAGATTTGCAATTCTAATCTTATCGCCTTCTGACTTGTATGCTAGAGATAAATGGCCATATTTATCGTTTTTTTCTTTAGTGTGAATAATTGCAACATTTTGAGTTTTTCCCGTAGGTTTATCTTCTTCAAGCCATTCTTTTATTTCCTTTGGTTTTGGTTCTGCTTTTATTTTCAGTTCCTTTACCTTGGGATCTTCTTTTAAAGCTTTTCTATATTTTAAAAAATCAGATACCCCTTCTTTCTTTGTTATTCTAAGTTTTTTTGGATTTACTTTTTTTCTAGTTCCGGTTATTTTTTGTAAATTATGCAGTGCTTGAATTCCACAATCCCAGTCTTCTTTATTATTGTTCCACCGTATTCGCTTTCTGGATTTCATTTAGACACTTTTTACCTATTAATATTTTTAGATATTTAAGGATTATGAACCCAGAGATTAAATCTTTAAAAAAACTCTTCTAATTTATAATTCTCTTAATATTTTTGACAATTATTAATACTAGTTACCTATTTATATTGAAGTCTAAAAAATTTTTAAATTTCAAGTGATCAAATGAAAAGATCAGATTTAAATTATTTCATCGATATCTGTATGGGGGCCACATTTCTCATTACCTTTCTCACAGGAGTTATCAAATTAAGAGAGGTATTGATATTTTTCTCGAGAATGGACATTTATTTTTCGATGTATTGGATTAATTTTTTACATGATTGGATTGGAATCTTAATGGGGATCTTTGTCGTTATTCACTTGGTATTTCATTTTAAATGGATTAAAGTTATGACAAAAAAATATATTTAAATGCACAAATCTTTTATGTCAATATGCGATAACTAAGATGGGTGTGGTCATGACTTTTAAAAATCTTAATGATGTTGAAGAAATAGATATTTTACCAAAGATTAAAGTAAAATTTATTCATTCAAAAAACATGACATTTGCTTATTGGAAAATTCAATCGGGAGCCATATTTCCAGATCATTCTCATCCCCATGAACAAGTTGCAACTATGCTTGAAGGTGAATTTGAGTTCAAAGTTGGAAATGAAAAAAG
Organism: Candidatus Methanofastidiosum methylothiophilum; assembly: GCA_001587675.1. Classification (GTDB taxonomy): domain Archaea; phylum Methanobacteriota_B; class Thermococci; order Methanofastidiosales; family Methanofastidiosaceae; genus Methanofastidiosum. The sequence goes on along the minus strand of LNGD01000013.1, from coordinate 12,155 downwards.
AATAATGAAAGAAGGGGATATAGCTATTGTTTTGCCTAATATAAATCATTCAGGTATAGCATTGACTGATTGTAAAATCATAGATGTATTTTTTCCAACTAGAGAAGATTATGTAGAACTTTCAAATAAAAATAAATAATAAAATGTTAATCTAACTTTATGCTACCGCTACCTCTGGCGTTATGTGGGGAATCAAGAGAATCAGAGGGTCCTAAGCCCCATATTATATTTATGTTTTGGCCTTTAGTAAATGCCTTATCATATCTATCTCTAGTATCTAGTTTACGTTTTAGCTCTATAATAGTAAATCCGTTAGCTTCGACACCTCCAGTTTCTAGCAGATCATTTGTACCGCCAAGTTGTTGATCTGGTGGGTGGGGTCCAAAAGCACCTGTAGAATATATATCCAGGACGGATGGTGTTCCTCCGCTTACCCATCCGAAAATCATATCTGCGTCCTTCATAGCCTGAGTAGGTTCAAATCCTATAGAAACCCAACCCGAAGTTTGACCTTTTAGAGCCATGTAGAGATACTCTTCATCGTTGGACCAATATACTGTAAATCTTCCATTTCCAAATTCCTTGTTGTTTTTGTATTCGTTTTGTGCTATTATTCCATCAGCTTTCCATAAATTAGTTTGTGGATCTGGTTTACTTTCGTCAATTGGTTTTTGTTCAGGTGCAGGTGTTGTATTTGGAACCTCCGTGGGTTTAGGTGTTTCAGCAGTATTACTTGGAGTTTCATTGGGCGTAATCGGCTTTGTCTCAGTAGCACATCCTGAAAATAACATTATAGCAACTAATATTATTCCAAAAAAAGCTATTCTTCTCATAATTTATCCTTCCTTTAAACTCTCTTAATATTAAGATTTATAGTATATAAAAATGTTATTGCTATTATTTATTAATTTAGAATAAGATTATATTACCAAATTATAAAAAAAATGCACAGTTTGTCGCTTCAATTGGAATATGTGAAGGCCCTAGTTTGTTTCGACGTCTCGAAACAATCTAAATCCAAGGAGACAAAAGAAAAGAATATAGCATTCTTTTCTATCCTTCAAACGCAATGTTTGATTAAGGATTTGACCAAGACTAGAGCATATTTCCAAAAAGATTAAAGGGCTTATCTAAGAAGATTTTACATCTTCTTATAATAAAGCTAAGTAATCATGATGGAATTACTTCAGCATTAGTCCAGTGAAGTTTCGACCTGTGCAACATTTAATATGTTTGTTAGATTATTTAAAATTTTCTGTTATTAATTATTTATAATTTCAAAAAATATTTTTGTATTATTAATAATATTTATTTTTTAACATCAATTGTTTATTAATAACATATAAAAAAATATAATTAATAGAAAGAAAAAATAAATTAATGTTAATCATTCTATTAGTTTATTTATCTTGATATACGCCTCTATATATATCAATATCATCTTCAATAAAAAAATTAGTATAAAACATTATATCTTATCAAAACGTAATTCTTTTCCAGAACCTCTACCCTATTTAACTCTAGAGAAATAGATTTATTATTACGCAATGATCTAAAGAGGTATTCAGATTTTTCTCCAGTAATATATGGGGCAACTATTAGACTTATCTCATTAATTAGTTTCTTTTCTAGTAATATAGAATTTAGGATACTTCCAGTATCGGTTAATATTTTTCGAATATGGTATCTGGAATAGAGTTCTTCGAGAGCGATAGGGAAGTCAATATTGCTTTCCCCAGATATAATATACTCATAATTCCTCTCTTTTAGATACTCGATATAGTCTGCAGGTGAATTCTTTGATAAAAGAACTATGACATCTTTACAGTATTCAAATCTTCGATACATATGCATAATTCCCTTAAGTATACCCTTTGAGTCAACTATGATCCAAAAAGGTTTTTTGTCTCCTTTTTCATAATCTTTTTTTAGGAAATCAGATTTTTTTTCTGGCGGTATATTTCCCGAGTACATCTCCAAACCAGTTTTCGCAGTCATTGAGCCGATTAGATGCGCATCAGCCTGATATCTCCCTGCAACTTGATAATGGAGACCTATATCGCATTCAAAATTTTTTATAGAAGAATCGATACTGATTGTATTGTGCATTATAATTTTAGGTCTTTGCATTTTATCCCTAAAAGATAGAATCACGACATTATTTAATTCTTTTTATTCAACTTCAAATGAGAAGAAATATATATTTGAAAGAGAAAGCTATTTTTAGGTGAATATATGACTTGGGAAGATTCATATAATTCCTTAAATTATAACTTTACTGGAAGAATAGTACTATCAATTGTATTAGCTTCTACTTGGCTAATTTTCTTGATATTGTGGCTATTCTTCTTTGCAACAAATTATAATATCTATCAAAACATTGCAATATTCTTAATATCTGTAATTCTTGAAGGAACCTTACAGGTGGCAACTTGGATACCATGGGGAATAAAGCAAGAGGTCAAATCCAATAAGAAAACATGATTTACAATTGAATATATTTTTAAATTAGGTAATCTCATAATTATTGGAGAATATGGAAGATTTTAAAGTTGAAAAGGACATTGAAAGCATATTGCTTTCAAGTGAAGAGGTATTGTACTCTGCCCAACAATCAAGAGTCAAGAAGGGTGGCTCTTTTACAACTCCGGCTAAGATATATATCACAAACTATCGCATTATTTTTAGAGATCCTAGTATGCTAGGGTTAAAAAAATTCGCAAATGATTATCACTTCAAGGATATATCTAATGTGAGAATGAAAAAAGGCGTTCTTTCAACAGAAGTATATCTTAACAGCAGATTTGAGTCGGATGAAGTTATTATCTCTGGGCTTTCTCATGAAGATGCTGAAATTGTTGTCAGACTTATAAGAAACGGGATATATGGGAATTTTAATCAAAAAGAAGATTACGAATCTAATAATGACTTAAGATATTCAGAACATGCAAATGACTACGATGATGCAAGTGAAAAAGAAACTACAACAGAAGAAATAATCTCCAATCTTGAAAGATTAAATGAATTAAGAAAATCTAATGTGATAACTTTAGATGAATTTAATATACTCAAAAAAAGAATTATTTATGAAAACTCAGAAAAGACTGCTATGCCCAATATACTAAATGAAGTCAAGTCGGACGAGGGATCAAGATATTGTAAAGATTGTGGGGGTATTCTAGAGTTTATAAAAGAAGGTAACTACCGGGGAGACTACGTTAAATTCTATAAATGTAACTTTTGTAATAAAACCTATGCAAAAAAATCTGAATAGGTGATAAAATGAATCCCGACTATGAATGTGATGTCCACGGGATACCCATGGATGAAGTTGAGAGGAAACAACTCCCAAGAAATCTTATGATTAGGACTTTTAGATGCCCTTTATGCGGGAGAGAAAAGAAGTCTGTTGAATATGGCTGGACTTAAAACTTATTACTTTGAATTATTCACAATCTATATGTATAGTTTTATATATCCTAGTTTTTTTTGTGTTTTATGGAAGAAGAGGATAATGCCGAAGATATATCGACATATTTCTCTAAAGGTCAACAATTTTTGGAAATGAATAGGATTCAAGAAGCTCTTAGCCTATTTAATGAAATTATAATAAAAAGTAAGAAGAAAGGAGACCAAGATAGCCTTTCTAAAGGTTACTACTATGTAGGCATTTGCTTAAAACAAATTGGCAAAATAGAGGATTCTTTTGAAAAACTGTACAAATCTTTTGAACATGGGGTAGAAGCAGGCAGCTGGTCTATTTCGGACAAAGCATTTACAGAAATCATTGGACTTGGTCTAGTAAAAGAAAAAAGAGGACACTATAATCTATTATTGAAAAAATATTTTGAGAGGGGCAACTCGTTCCTTTTGAATGGTAATTATAAAGAATCTATAGCTTCATATACTCTACTTATCAATAATGGAAGTTTACTTGAAAATTGGGAGTTCGTGGCGAAGGCATACATCAATATGGGATTTATCTTCATTGATATTGGGAAGCATAAAGACGCCATAAGTTTACTTGAAAAAGCAATTACCTATTCTGAGAAAGCTAAATACACAGAAGGCATAGGAAATGCTTATCTTAATATAGGATTTGCATACAGTAACCTCAATGTTATTGATAAAGCCATAGATGCTCTAAAAAAGGCAGTAACTTGCTGTGAAAATTCTGAAGATTATAAAGTAGCAGGAAATGCTTATCTGAATTTAGCTTATGTTTACAGCAATACGGAGGAATTCAAAAAAGCTATAGAAGCATGCGAAAAGGCAATATATAACAGTGAAAAAGCTAACGACTGCAAAGGGGTATGCAAGGCTTATTTTAATTTAGGATATGCTTTATTAAATATGCAAAAACATGAAGATGTTATTTCTATTTCAAAAAAAGCCATTGAATATGGTACAAAATGTGGAGATTGGGATGGGGTGGGAAACGCATATTTGAACATGGGATTTGCTTACAGTTGCCTTAATAAAAGACAAGAAGCTATATCCTCTACTGAAAAGGCAGTAGAATACTGCACAAAAGCTAGAGACTGGAAAAAAGTTTCAAAAGCATCTCAAAGATTAATAGATTTAGAAGACATTTGAGTATTATTATTCTTTCGATAAGCATTTCTTAACGGCTTCCAAGGGCATCTGAGTTTTTTTAGAAATATTTTCTTCCGATAATCCCCTTTGATGAAATCTTTTTATAACCTCGCTCATTGGTTCTGCAACTTCTATGATAAATTTGTCAGGATCGTAAAATCTAAAAACTCTCTGTCCCCACGATTCTTCTTTTATTGAATGAATAATCTCCACTTTTGATGAAATTATCTTAAGCCAAATCGATTCAATATTAACTGTTTCAAAATAAAGTTCAACATTATTAGGCCATAGTTTTTTTTCGGAATCAATATTTTCTTGATAAATTATTTTTTCTGCATGATTTTTCTGCCAAATAGAAAATGCATCTCTAAATATAATATTCTCCCCAAAATCCATTTCAACTTCGAGAGAAAAGATGTTTTGATAAAAATCCTTTGACACTTTAATATCTTCTACAAAAATTACGGGCATTAAAAATTTTATTTTGTCCATGTATCTATTAAAATAAACATGTATTTACGATTTCTCGTATTATGCTCGTTTTCTAGGTAAAATTTATAAAATATGTTTACCTATGTATATAGATGGAAAAAGAATTTCAAAGAATAATAACGCCTGTTGACGGTTCTGAATCGTCAAAAAGGTCTGCAAGAAAAGCAATATATTTGGCAAAAAAGATGAATGTAGAATTAATTGCACTATACGTAGTACATATACCAATAAGTGCTTATGTTGGTCCGCCATATTCGCCTGTAATCTATACTGACGATACAGAAATAAAGGAAATCCGAAAAAAAATGAAGAAAGAAGGTGCCCTTGCATTGGACGAAATAGAAGGCATGGCTTCCACAGTTGGATTAAAAATTACCAAAAAGGTAATTGAAGGATCGCCTGATGAAGAGATTATTAAAATATCAAAAAAAGATGATCTGATTGTAATGGGGGCAAAAGGTATATCTGCAATAGATAGGATATTCTTGGGAAGTGTATCGGAGAAAGTTCTGCACAACGCAACTTCCTCAGTAATGATAGTTCGATAAGAATGTTTGACAGTTGACATTATTGAAATATATTGTTATAAGGGAAACAATATATTTTTATAATATCCATCTATTCCCCAAATAACTGCGCAAAAGATCACCTTTTCCGATAGATTTTGTGCAGTTCATGTGGGGAGTGCAACCCCCACATGAGTATAATTCAATAAGTAGAATTTTAAACATATTTCTTTATTGTAGTTTATGAAGTCTTTTAGGAAAGAACTATGGTTTAATACAAAGAATAAAGTGGATTTTCTTAATATAACTCCTTTAGTTGAGGCTGCACTACATGAAAGTCAAATACAAGAAGGATTATGTCTTGTAAATGCTATGCATATAACGGCTAGTATTTTCATCAATGATGCAGAAACTGGTTTACATCAAGATTTTAAAGATTGGCTAGAAAAAAATATCCCCCACAATCCAGAGCTATATCGGCATAACAGAACTGGAGAGACAAATGGCGATGCACACATAAAAAGACAGTTCATGGGGAGAGAAGTTGTCATTGCTATTACTACTGGAAAATTAGATTTTGGGCCTTGGGAAGAAATCTATTATGGGGAGTTTGACGGGCAAAGAAAAAAGAGAGTGCTGGTAAAAATTATCGGGGAATAGCTATCTAAATAAAAGCCGATAGTTTTCTAAATGAAATCCATCAAATATCAAGAAGTGTTAATATGGCAAATAATATAGTTAAGAAAAAATTCATGCACATTAATCTTTCTGGAGATCCCCGTGAAGTAGGGATAATCCAAGGGAATCTAATAAAGAAATATCCAGATACTATTCGATTTTTTGCTTCAAAGAGAAAATTAATTAGCTTGAAAGATATAAGACATATAAATGAAATATATGAAGAGTTCTGTCCAGAACTGATTGAAGAGATAAATGGGTTTTCTGAGTCTTTAGGTGTTCCTATGCAAAATCTGAGGTACTACGATTATACTTTACTTACACCAAGATGTAGTCAATTTGCTATACTATCATCAAAGAGCGTTGAACAAAAAATATTTGTAGCTAGAAATTATGATTTTAGTTACCGATTAGATGATATGAGGCTATGCAAAACATCAATAAAAAATAACTATGCCCATCTTGGATTTTCAACTCTTCTATTTGGAAGGATAGACGGAATAAACGAAAAAGGATTGGCTATAACTATGTCTTCAGCTGGATTTCCAGTTGGAAATTTTCCGAGTATGCGCCCTCCAAAAATTAAAGGGCTTCAGTTTTGGGCAGTAATAAGAACAATTTTAGACAAATGCAAAAATGTCGATGACTCCCTAAAATTAGTTGAAAAGATACCTATGGCTTACAATGCAAATTTTATTGTTGCAGATGAATCGGGTTCTATGGCTTTAATTGAAACTTATGATGGGGTATTTGGTTATAAAAAAATAGACTCATTTGATAAAGAGAACTATTTAATTGCAACAAATCATGTCGTATTGCCTAAGTTAATCTATAATGATTCAAAAAAGATGCATAACTCTAAAGTTAGATTTGACCTAGTTAAATCAAATCTAGAAAACAATAAATTGATATCAAAAGATAAGATTAAACAAATATTATCTGACCCCTACCCAAATGGTCTAAGTTGTCATTTCTATACAGAATTCTTTGGGACGATGAATTCAGCAATATATGTCCCAGCCGACAGAATAGTTGACATATGCTTTGGCCCAGGAGATTATAATCCTTGGTACTCTATTTCATTGAATGATAATGTGGATAAAGAATATGATGTAGTGTTTCCTAAAGAAAGGAGTCCGACAGGATTTTGGAATTTAGAATAATTTTTATTATTAATTCTTTAGGATCTTTTTTTTATAAATAATTTTATTCCAATACTAATAGCTATCAATAATGCAATAATATCGTCGATCCAACCAATTATTGGGATAAAATCTGGTATAAAATCAATAGGGCTTAATATGTAAATTATGTTTAGGATAAGGAATATCATCAAAGCAATTGACTTTGGATCTTTTAATAGTGATATATCTTGACTATTCACACCATATCTGCTTAACACTAATTTATATGCATATCGTTAATTAAAAAAAAATAAAATAAGTTATCTAAGTATCTTGTAGATCTTCACGTAACCATTGTCGTATTCAAGTTCAAAGTTCTTAAGTTCTGTTTCGTATATAATAAGTCTAGCAAATAAGGTGTCCTTTAATGTGGGGGGGATCATAATAGCATTTTGTGGATTTAGATATATTATCTGGGTAATTGATTGAAGGTCATACTGTATGTTCTCATAGACAAAATTCTTGCCTTGTGGATTTTCAACTACGAAGTTTGATACCCCATATCTTTGGTTACCCTGTTCTATATAGCAATAAGTTACTTTGTCATCAGTTACAAGGTACAATCTAGTATCTCCGCTCTCGTACACATATGTGGTAGTAGCACCGTTTCTAGATGTTCCTTTGAAATAGAAATAAGCAGTGCTGAAGACATTTCTCTGTATTACTGAATTAAGAACTCCTGTCTTAATAAGTAAACTTTGATCAACTATCACGTGTTTCATTGTAAATCTATTACCTGATTGTTTGTAAGCAGCTTCTTCCATTGAGATTAATCTCTGTAAGGCAGTTGAATCAGTTGAAGCAAGTAATTCTGAATAGCCACTTATCCATGGACCCATCCCAGTCCTCATTCCATCAGATATAGTACTTCTATTTCCCACTGTTTGTATCCAGTATCCATAATCCCACCAGTTACATACAACTTCATCTTGCGGCGTGTTATTGTCTAGCCATAGCAGAGCTGTAAGCCAGTTATCTGTAAGATGTGGCACAAGACTGGTCTTATAGTCATTTGAGTTATAAACAGAAATTCCACTAAATGCGATAAATATTATTGTAGTCAAAGCCAATGCTTTTTTTGAATCAAGATATTTTTGGGAGAAGTCATAAATTCCAATTACACCCAAAGCCGCAAATATTGCTAGAGGAATTGCGAAGAAAAAGGCATTTCTTAACATTTGATAAGCCATAAATGCAGTGAACAAGAACGATCCCAAGAAGAATAGATTTTCATTTGGCGATGTCTTATTTTTTATTTGATATAATGAGTATAATACCCCAATAACAGCTAATATTGGGAATATATAGAACTTGTCAATAACGTCTATAAAGGTCATGGCTTGTCCTTGTCCTGATATCCCATGGACATCGGAGAGTAGTAAGAAAGATATGATGTTGTATCCAAGAATAAAATATGCAGCCGCCAATAATATGGCCGACCATGCAACTAAAGCCCCAAGATAGTATGTTTTGTTTTTAACAAAGGCTCTTGTCAAGTGCATCAAAGCTCCAAATCCAAGACCCATAAGGGAAAGTTCTATTCTGAGTGGATCATTCTGGTAAGGGGGCAATAAAACTAGAGACAATGTCAAACCTATAATACCTGATAAGAGCAGAATCCAAGTTGATAAATCTCCCATTAATTTATCTTTTAGATTTAAGGCTTTCTTTTTTTCTTCGATTGCTACAAGAGGTTGTAATATAACATAGATCCCTATTAGTATAGGTATAAAGAAAAAGTTACCGTATGAATTTGCATAGAGATATATCGAGAGAACAGAAAGAACACCATAAATAGCCATAAACTTAATATTTTTTTCTCGAATAATCAATACCGCCAGTAAGAGACATATCAAGAAGAAAGGCGCTCCTAAAGTGTCCTTTTCCATGAATCCCCCAGTAGTTCTATAAATGAAAGCAGGCATAATTGCTAAGAAGAAAGCTGATATAACTGCGAGGTACTTATTCTTCCAAACAAAAAGAACTATGAAGAATGTAATCACGGAGCTGATAAGGCCCAATACAATTGGCAATCCCATATGTACTTGCAAGAGGTCAATTCCTGTAATTTTTGAAATAAATGATGTTAAGATCGGAACACCCTGAACGTCTTCTTCTAGGAAATACCTGACCACAGTTGGTGCCATTGGATCTATTTTGGGTAAACCACCCGTCACGTAATAAGAAGCTTCTCTAAGAAAATAATAGGTATCATAACTCATCATGATTCCATATTGCAGAGACCAGCTCCTAAGATATGCCCCAATAACAAGAGAAAAAGTCAAAAATAATCCTATTATATAATTCTCATAAGGCAATTTAATTTTTTTTTCGTTCGCTTTATTTTTTGAGGATTTCTTTTTTGCCATGATAACAAGTAATATGATTATTTTATATATTTATCTAAACTCATTATGTGTTAACTTTATATGATTTTAAATTCAATTATATGCATGTCAACAATAATGAACTTTGTTGTTCTATAAATTTAATATTATAAAGCTTTATATATTTATATTTTTTTGTTAATATATGAAATACTTAAATAATATGCTTATTTTATTTTTTTCCGTTATTATTCTTTCAATGTCAATGCCTGTATTTTTCGCTAGCTCTAATCCTGATTCTTTTGATGATGTCTCTTTTTATCTTGCAACATATACGGATGGGACTTCTTATGTAATTGACCCACTCGATTTGAATAAAGACGGATGGCCCGATATTTTGTTTTCAACTGGGGATAAATCAAGAATATATTGGGGATCTTCTTCAGGTTACTCCAATATCTCCAAAACAGATCTTAGCTCTCCCGACGCCGGCGGAATTTGCGTAGCAGATTTTAATAAAGATGGATATCCAGATATTGTATTTGCACAATTTTCTTCAATTTCATATGTTTATTGGGGCTCTTCTTCTGGATTTTCTAATTTATCTAGAACTGAGCTTGAAACATTATCTGCATGGGGTGTTTCTGTATCTGACCTCAACAGAGATGGCTGGCTTGACATTGTATTTGCAAATTATGGCGGTTCAGATTCTTATGTCTATTGGGGAAGTTCTAACGGATTTTCCAAGTCTAATAGATTGAATCTCCCTACAAGTAGAGCATTTGGGGTCACAATAAGTGACCTAAATAATGATGGGTACCCTGAGATAGTATTTTGTAATTATGCTGGCATATATTCTTATATCTACTGGGGCAGCTCTAGTAATTACAGTTTTTCTAATAAAACAAACATTGAAACTTTGTCTCCCGGAGGGATTTCTGTTGGAGATCTAAATAAAGACGGATATAAAGATATAGTTTTTGGAAATATGGCCTCTACATCTTATATATACTGGGGAAGTAACAGTGGGTACAGTAACTCAAATAGAGCACATATACCTTCATCATGGGTTTATGGCACATCTAATTCAGACCTAAACAAGGATGGCCATCAAGATATAGTTCTAACGAGTTATGCTGGTTCAGACTCATACGTCTACTGGGGAAGCTCTACTGGATATAACTCTACTAATAGAATCCTTCTTGGAACTAAAGGTACTGCCACAGTTGGCGTATGTGATTTAAATAAAGATGGTTGGAATGATATAGTATTTGCAAATTCCCAAAGTACTACATCATCAATCTACTGGGGCGGATTCCAAGGGTATTCCTCTTCAAGAAAAACTGAACTATTAGTTGATGGTGCAACAGGTGTTTCAGTCGTAATGCAGACTTATAAATCACACAATCAAAAAGAACTCCCAATGGATCAGATTTCAAGAATACTTGGTATTGGGGCAAGAAGAGCAACTGGTGAGTTTATAGGCGAAGGCAATTCTTCAGACTCATCATGATGAATTTATCAATAATTAAGAATATTTCTGCTGAAAGATACTTATGATTATAAAAATAATAAGTATGTGCGGATAAACTAAACAATGTTTCAGTAGTCCTTATTATTTAATTCTTAATTATTTTTACTTGTTGTGCTAGTGCAATTGAAGAAATCAAGGTAGATTGATTAAAAAACATCCTGAATATTTAGGCAAAAAAATTGAATAACATCTGGCAATCACCTGAATTAATAATCTCTCAATTCCCCGGTGAACCTACTTTGGATAAAGATGAAAACAGGATAGAAGCAGATATATATTTTTGTTAAAAAATAAAATAATTCACAGGTGGCTATCCAAAGAAATAAAAACAAATGTATAAAAACTTAATGGGGATAAAAATGTCGTTACTACCTACAAATCAAATAGAAGAAAAGCGTCCTAAATCTAATCCTAAATCTGATAACTCTAAAGATTTTTATCTCAAGTTGCCAAGATTATTGCCCTCAAAAGATGTCGAGGAAACAACGCCCGAATATAATAAGTTTCAGAACATCAAGTTTATTCTATTGATACTATTATTTGCTATTATAGTTTACATCTTACAGCTAAATAAACAAGGTATTTAAATTAATTTTCTTATATTTGATTACTAAAAATCTATTACCAATAGCCGATTAGATTATCGTCAATAATATATTATTCCATATTTAATTTATTTAATAGTAATGTATGCCTTATTAACCTTTATTTTATTAATTCTATACTACTTATGACATTTCCTAATTCAATTACTCTTATATTGGAACTCATGGAGTCAAGATGCCTAAAAAGGTGATTTTATGAAAAAAGCAATTAGTATAATAATGTTAGGCATTTT
>LNGD01000012.1 GCA_001587675.1 Candidatus Methanofastidiosum methylothiophilum | reverse complement strand
CAATTGCACTCCCATTAGGACATTCATTTTAATCATTTTAGGAAATTTTCAGGATATAATCCAAACACCTATTTTCATTTGTCATCTCTACTATTATATAGCAACTAACTAATTTATAAACAAATAACAAAAAAACATAAAAAGCTTTATATATACCTCTTTATCTTAAAGCACGTTTTGCTAATAATAAGTCCCGTGATATTATGATAAGTGTAGAAGACGTAATGGTTAAGGATGTAATTTCATTAACTATCCCAGCTACAGTAAATGAAGCTTTGGAAAAAATGCAAAAATTCAAAAAACCCGATTTGCCTGTTATTAATAAGGATAAAGAACTTGTTGGAATTATTTCTTTAGAGGACATAATAAAAAATCCCAATGAGGATCAAATAGCATTAATTATGAGCAGGGATTTTAAATCCGTAAAAGAGGGGGACGACATAAAAAAAGTCGCAAAGATTCTTCTAGATAATAAATTATCAAGAGTTCCAGTTATCTCAAATGGAAGACTTAGCGGAGTCGTAGCAGTTAGAGATATTGTAATGAATGGTATATCAAAACTTGAATTAACTGAACCATGTCAAAAATACATGAAAGAAGAAGTTCCATGTATCTGGCAAGACACACCCCTTAGATCTGCGCTCATGATCATGGTATACAGTAAATCCTCATTCTTCATGGTGGTGGGAAATGATGGAGGCATTGTAGGTATTATAGATACTCAAGATGTTATGTCCTCTGGAGAGTTTCTTGATGAATTAAAGACAACTGAACTTAACATTTCCGGAGAGGGTGATGACTGGGCATGGGAGCCTAAAAATGCTTTACATATTGTTTCTAAAAAACTTACTTTACCCTTAAAGCCTGTCAAGGATGTAATGTCAACTGAATTAGTAACAGTTACTAGAAAAACTCCAGTAAACAAATGTGCGAAGGAAATGAAAAAAAATAACATCGAACAAATACCAGTGATTAATGCTGAAGGTGGACTAATAGGTATTGTAAGAGATATTGATATAATCAAAGCTCTCTTATGAGTTGATTATTTTGTTTGATTCTTTAAAAAATAAATTTTCAGGATTTGTAGATGGAGTTAGCTCTAAAAAAATTAGCGAGAAAGACCTTAATAAAATCCTTGAGGACTTTGAGCTCTCTCTTATCGAAAGCGACGTTTCTCTAAAAGTTTCTGAAAAAATTGTTAACGAATTAAAAAATAAACTAACCGGGGAAAAGGTAGGAATAACTTCCAACAAAAAGGATTATGTAAGAAATGCAGTTGAAGAAACACTAACTGAAATACTTGACTACAAAAAATTTGATATTTTAAATGAAATAGAAAAAAAGAAAAAATCAGGAGAAGTATTCTCAATAGCGTTTGTTGGATTTAACGGCACCGGTAAAACTACGACAATTGCTAAATTTGCAAAATTACTAAGTGACAAGGGATATAAAGTTGTAATAGCCGCATCAGATACTTTTAGAGCAGGTTCTATAGAGCAATTATCTTTACACGCTGATAATATCGGAGTAAAAGTAATTAAACATAATTATGGAGCAGATCCAGCAGCTGTAGCATTCGATGCTATAAATCATGCAAAAGCTAGAGGAATCGATGTAGTTTTGATAGACACAGCCGGTAGATCTGAGATGAACAAAAACTTGATGGATGAAATGAAGAAATTAATTAGAGTTGCAAATCCTGACATGAAAATATTTGTTGGAGATTCTTTAGCAGGAAACGCTGTAGTTGAACAAGCTGAAAAGTTTTCTGAAATTGGGCTTAACGGATCTATTCTTACAAAAGTAGATGCCGATTCTAGAGGTGGGGCAGCTCTTTCAATAAGTTACATAACGGGAAAACCGATTCTATATATCGGTACAGGTCAAGATTACAAGGATTTAGAGCCTTTTGACAAGAAATGGCTCATAGAGAGGATACTCCCATAAAATTTATAAATAATCTAACTTTAGGTTTTCTGATGGCCGGGGTGGGGTAGCATGGTTTATCCTATGGGACTGTGGATCCCATGACTCGGGTTCAAATCTCGGCCCCGGCCCCTACAGAATTTTTATTTAATAATAATTAAATTTATATTCTATTATTATTCTAATTAATACACTTACCAGTTGAAACAAATGAACAATTCTGAAGATATTAGCATGGGTACAAGAATTACCATGAATATGATGCACAATCTATCTAAGTTTTACTCTAAATACAAATCTCCGAAATTAAGATTCGTTACTCATTATATTATACTCGGTATCTTCTTTTTCTCTATCTTGTCAAAATATCACTCTAAGCGAATAAAGTCAACTTCTTCTGAAATCAAATTAGTATTATATGCTGCCATAAGTTGGATCCACAAATAGTTTGGCTGAATTTATTCTATTACCTTAAAAATCTTCATCATATACAATAAATTTTATCCGAAAAATATTTAAATTTATAATTATTATTCATTACAAAGGATTATTTGTGATTAAATGACATTTGATAACCTTCGGATTAAATTAGATAAACTTGATAAAGATATTTTAAATGAACTTCAAAAAGATGCAACTATATCCTACAAAGACCTATCTAAGAAGATAGGGGCTGCTGAATCAACTGTTTATGATAGAACAAGAAGATTACGCCAACTTGGTATAATTAAAGGTATTGTGCCTCTATTGGATGCTAAGAAATGTGGGAAACTCACCACAGCCTGGATAAGAATTTCAATACACAGCATACAGGATATAGGAAGAATTTCCAAAGAACTTGCAATGATTGATGAGTTGCTTGAGGTGCATGAAATATCTGGTGAGTGGGACATCTTAGTGAAGACTAAAGTTACTGACAATGAAGAATTGAGAAATCTCGAAGTAGAGAAAATAGGGCCAATTAAAGGAATAAAAGGTCTTTATTCTCTAATCGCCGTTAGAACAGAAAAAGAGGATATACGGATAAAACTTGAATCCCTTGAAGAGCAAATGGCATTAAATTATGCCGATTGAATTATATTTTAAAAAAAGAATTAATAAATTACTCTACTTTATTAAATGCTTTTTTCATTGCTCCACAGACTGGGCATTTTTCAGGTGCTTCATCCGCAACAGTGTAACCACAGACACTACAGACATAATAATCTTTAACTGGGAAATTATCAAGATTGTTTAATGCATTTTTATATAATTCTGCGTGTATCTGTTCTACTTTGTTTGCAAAGACAAAAGACCTTTCTGCAGCACTTTCCCCCTCAGCTTTTGCTTCTTCAATCATCTTTGGATACATACTGTTAAATTCATGAGTTTCCCCAGAAATAGCTTCTTGAAGATTTTCCTTTGTTGTATTTATTCCCCCTAATGCACGTAGATGACTGTGGGCATGGACTGTTTCAGCAGCAGCTGCAGCCTTAAACAATTTAGCAACTCCAGGATATCCTTCCTGTTCTGCCTTGTTAGAGAATGCAAGATACTTCCTATTAGCTTGGGATTCTCCTGCAAAAGCCTCCATCAAATTCTTTTTAGTCTTTTCTTTCATAACCTCAAACCTCATAATCCTAATTTTTTATGTTTATTATATATATCCTCAGCAAGCTTGTCCAAAGCCTTAAAATCTGCTTCTTTTGGGTACCCTTTAATGTAAACTGGCTCAATTAATTCAACTTTTAAATTTGTGATTAATCCTTTCAACGTTTCAACTGTGTTCCCACCCCAACCATAAGAACCTACTATTGAAACAAATTTAGTTTTTGGCCTAACTGCGTTCACGATATATGTAGCATAATACGCCAGTGGGTGTGGCCCAACTAACATTGTAGACGCACCTATCACTACCGTCGCAGCATCAACTAAAGACATTAGAAGTTCTCCTGCATCAGCAATTTCGAGATTAAAAAGTTTTACTTCAATACCTTTTTTACTCAAGACTTCAGAAAGGTATTCAACCATAGCTCTCGTGCTTCCGTGCATTGAAACATAAGGTATAACAACTTGATTTTTCACAGAATCCCCGGCCCAATCTTTGTAGGCTTCAATTATAAAATAAGGGTCATTGTATATTGGACCGTGGCTTGGGGCAATTATTTCAATTTCTATTTTGCTTATTCTTTCAAGGTGCTTAATTATACTGGTTCTAAAAGGCATCATTATTTCAGAATAGTATCTTTTGGCAGATAGGTATACCTCTCTTTCATCTAAAACAAATAGTTCACTGGTAGCATAGTGGGATCCTAAAAAATCACATGTGAACAAGATTCTGTCCTCTTTGAGATAGGTAAACATTGTATCTGGCCAATGAACCCAAGGCGCAATCATAAACTGAAGTGTCTTATCTCCTAGTGAGATTTCATCATTATCTTTTATTACAATAAACCTATCTTCCGGTACCAACAAGAAAGATTGTAATAGATCTTTACACTTTGGATTTGTTACTATTTTTGATTCAGGGAAAGCTTCAAGTATTTTAGGCAGTGTGCCAGTATGGTCTTGTTCTCCATGATTTGCAACTATATAATCTATTTTTTTTATATTGGCCATTTTGAGTGTTTTTAGGAGATATTCTTCTTTACCAAAGTCAACTGTTTCTAATAAGGCAGTCTTCTCACTTCCTTTTATCAAATAAGAGTTATATGTAGTTCCATGTGGGGTAGGGATAAGTGAATCAAAGAGTCTTCTGTCCCAATCAATGTAACCTACCCAGTAAATGTTTTCTTTAATGGCTTTTGGAATCATTTATTCAATTCTCCTTTTTCTTAAACTGATTTTTGCTTGCACCACATACTGGACATGTCCAGTCATTTGGAAGATTTTCAAAAGGTGTGCCTGGAGGTATATTTCCATCTGGATCACCTTCAACAGGGTCATAGATATACCCGCAAACTGAGCAAACATATTTATCCATTTTATTCCTCCTTATTTTAGTTATCATAGCAATTTATAAAATTATCATTTGAGTTTAAGGGCCAGCGTGCATCATAGGCCAAAAATCATCATAACTTTCAAACTTTTGAGAATTTTCTTTTTCTATTTCTAATAGTCTATAATGACCCATTTCCATATCTGCTATATAATTTAACATGTTGTATATTTCTTTTTCTTCTTTGAATCTAGATGAAAACTCTAAATAAAAATCGTGAGCTGCAATTTCTGCATCCATAGCCTGCTGCATTATTTCACTTATTTGAATCATTTCATCTTCAATCTTAATATTAGGTAATGGAACTGGTGATTTATCTGGTATTTGTATAGGCTCATTAGGGTATTTCTCTTTGAACAGTTTTTCAAAGAAAATTCTATGGCGATCTTCTTCTCTTGCTAGGAAATCCATTTTATCTTTTAGGATCGCATTTTTGACAGAGTCTTTTATTTTTAAGTAGGCCATTCTACTATCAATTTCACTTTTTAGAGAGGTCAAAATAAGATCTTCTGTTGAGTAGATATCTAGATTAATAACAGATGGCATTTTATCAGTTATTCATATTAACAAATCTTTCTATAAAAGTCTTTTGCGAATTTATAATAGTTAAATTCTAATTTACTTATATCAAAATTAGTGATTTTTTTTAAAAATTGATTAGAAAAATAATATTATTTTTTTGCGACTTTTTCTTCTTTTAGTAGCTTCTTGGCAATTATGAATACAACAAGTGCAAGAATAACAAAATTAATAATCTGCGCTAAAAACGATCCCCACCTTAGAACTATCGGTCCAATCGATAAAGTTGCTTCTTGCCACCCTCCTCCAGGAATAAAAGGTGTTATAATTGGCATTATTATGTCGTTGACAAGTGAATTTACAAGAGATGTTGAAGCTGCCGCCATAATGAATGCAACAGCAACTCCTATGACCTTGTATTCCTTTAAAAACTCCATAAACTCCTGTACAAATCCCATAATACCACAAATCTATTCAGATGCAGATGTTTAAATAATTAATCCAATCATTTGAATATTTCACCAGTTTCTTTATACCAAAGTACAATGTCCAAATGGTCCAAGGGAATTTCGATCTCTTTTGTAAATTCCCTCATAATATTTTCTAATTCGATATATTTAGAGGGCGTAATAGATTCGGGTATCTTTTCTATAACTCCAATTAATCTTAGATTTTTTAGAATGTGTCTGTCAAGTATTGCTATGTCTTTACCTTTACCAATATTTCTTAAGAAATGGCTTGCTTCTTTGTATCCCATACCTTTTACATTTTTTACCAGCCATTCTCTAATTTCATAAGGCGAATTGTTACCCTCAATTATTTTCTTAACAGAAAGTTTTCCATCAATTTTGAATAATTCTCTTACTTGAATTATATACTTTGCTTTCTTATACTTGAATCTTACACCATATAGACAAGCTAATACTTGTTCCTCGTTTCCACTTACTAGTGCATTTGTTTCTTTAAGCGTACAAATAGAACTCCAACACATCTTAGCCTTGGATTGAGGTGTTAATAAACAAAATGCAAGTTCCGAGAAAAGATTTTCTTCAGTTTCATTTTCCCATAGTTTCGTAAATTCTTCAAGGCGATTTTCTATGTCTTTCTTAATAGAGGAATAAATATCTTGTATTTCTTTTATTATTTCGCTGTTATAGGAATTTGTCATACATTCACATTAAAAGAGATGGTGGGCCCACTGAGATTCGAACTCAGGACCTCCACCGTGTCGAGGTGACGTCATAACCAACTAGACCATGGGCCCTTAATTCAAAACAATTCTATCTATATAAAAGATTTTCTATATTTCTGGAAAAAACTTTTATTTATCCAATGTTAAATAAGATTATGAAAATCTGTAATATAGTTATTATTATTCTTGTTATGACCTTATGTTTAGGTTGCATAGACAATCGACAAACACCTGTGCCGCAAAACGAAACTAAAATTCCAGAATCAAAATGCGGTGATGGGATCTGTAATCCTATAGAACGAGAGCGAGGCATATGCCCAGGGGATTGTCCTTCATTGGACACTAACAAAGAAACTAAGAATGAAAATACCAACTCATTTAGATACAATCCTGATACTTATTCTTATAAAGAAGTTACAATAGAGAATACTCTCTTTGCCCCTGTTTCTTATCGCAAATATGGTGAAAAAACAACAAACGTTGAAGGGAAACCAGTTTTGATCATGGACTATTATGTAAAAAATCCATCAAGTGCTGCTGAAATGGATGTTTCAGTTTTTGTTCCAGCATTGTCATCAAAAACTCTACCTGCAGTAATATTAGTTCCAGGTGGACTGGGTGCTAAATCTAGTTTTATTCAGAAATACTCACCTGCTTCTAATTACTCAATCGCTGAAAAATATGCCTCAGAGGGATTTGTTGTGATTATTTTTAGTGCAGATGGAAGAGAACGAAGTGGAGGGGAAGAAAACTATAATGGATACATACACCAAGATGGACTTTATGAAATTTATCGATTTGCTAGAGAATTAGGACAAGTTGAAAAAAATAATATTGGAATAGTTTCCTATTCTTATGGCGTTACTATGGCTACAGGAATGCTAGGAAGATACCAGCCATCAATTAAATACTATATTGAATGGGAGGGACCTGTAAATAGATTTTATACAACTGTTGGATGCAAGGGAACTGGGCAAACTAAACCGGACTCTCCAGGAGCCTTTTCTTGTGACGATGAAGACCATTGGATAGAAAGAGAGGCCTTACGTTTTGTACCTTACATGAAATTAAACTATTTTTTGATAATCCAATCTGAAAAAGACCATGTCCAGCCAAATGTGAATCACTCTGTGGAGATTAATAACCTTGCAATCAAGAATATTAAATGGGTAAGAGTAAATGGTCCTGAAAATCAGATAAACAAAATATATTCTGAAAAGAATCTACCAGTTATATCTGAAAAAACTAAATTAGAGGAAACAGTTCTTCAGTATATCAAAGAGCTGTCTTCTAAATAAAATCTTTTTAGAACATTTTAAATATGTGTTGAACAATCTCTATCATTATCATCAAGGTGATTAAATAAAGTTAGGTGGAAATCCTTTTGATTTCTTAATAGATGAAGTCCCTGAGGGCATAATAACTCAGATTTATGGGGAACATGCTACAGGTAAAACTACCATCTGTTTAATGTGTTGTAAGTATGCACTTCTTAGAGGAAAGAAATCTATTTTTATAGATACAGAGGGAGGATTTTCTCCGAAAAGATTGTCTCTAATGGGAGTTAAGAACCTTGACGATATAATAGTTTTCCAGCCTAGAGACTTTGCCTCACAAGAGCAGGCACTTATCAAGCTTGAAAGGATAATGAGTAATAGAATAGGTTTTGTTTGTGTTGATTCTCTAGTTTCTCTATATCGGTTAGAAGGTTACGATCATAAAAAAAGAACAGAGCTTTCAAGGCAGCTTGGAAATGATTTATTGATTTTATCAAGAATTGCTAGAGATTTTGATATTCCTTTAATTATAACAAACCAAGTCTATGACGATGTAACAGGAGGTAAAGATAAAATCCCTATTGGTGGCGACGTGTTAAAATACTGGTCCAAATTAATAGTCAAATTAGAAAAGGATGATCAGAACAGAAGAAAAGCTACTTTAATCAGACATCCCTACAAAAAAGAAGGAGAATCTGTTTTCTACGAAATTGGAGATCCAGGAATTATCGACGCTTCTTTCTGACCTTTTCCACTTTCTCTTTAATCTCAAATGTTTTGAAAGGAACATCTTTCAAGGCTTTACCAACAACGGACTTTGCAATGTTTTCTGCATGTTTTATATTCTCTGCATTGAATACATCCACTGTGAGGTATATCCCTACAAGGGAAACATCCCCAACAAAAAATGAGCTTTCAAAGTAATCTCCACATCTTGGGCATTGGGACATGCCTATCTCAACTTTCACATACTCTAGTTTGTTTTCTCTCAGTTTTTTATTAACATTTGACATTGCAACCTTTATCGCATCTTCGCCTGTTTTTATGTCTCTCACAATAATTGGAACTTCTAATGTTACTTTGTAATCCAATTAATCACCTCGTCTCCTCTTCAAAAGCAAAATACTCATTTTTTGAAACTTTAAATACTCCAAGTCTCGCACCTGCATCAAGATACCCATGGAGATAATTCAATGAAGCAAAGGCTGTTACATAATCGCCTTTTTCCTTGAAGTATTTAGCATCTTCATAGTATCTTTTTGCCATATCCAAATAGTCATTAGCAACTTTTTCCATATGAGATCCTTTTGGTGGATTTATTATAAGGTCATCAAAGGCTTTTTTAGCTATCTCAAAATATTTTGCAAGTTTTTCATCACTTATCTCTCTCAAAAAATCTCTCCTATCTCGCTTTAACTATTATTACTCCCCATAAACTATGTGAATATCTCTTGCTTTATTTGAAAAAGTAACAGAATGCTTTATATCTATTGTGGGTTAATCTTAAAAGGAAAATTTATTTAGATAAATTTTTCAATAACTTCTTGGCCCTTTTTTCTTTTAGGTATTTTCTTATTCTTTATGGGCTTAAGATTAATTTGCTGCTTTTTTATTTTTGTCTTTGAGGCTTCTGCACCTACAATCTTAGATAAATCTTCAACTGGCGGAGCTATCTTATTGCCATTTTTATCCAGTCCAAGAAGGTCAAATACATCCCAGGTAAGATGATGGATTCCGTTTCTGTCAAATCCGCGTACATCACAACCCTCAGAATTGTATCCTTCAGGGTCAAATTTTGTTTGAGTTTCTTTATGAATGCCTTTCTTATTAAATCCATCTTCATTGTAGCCGTAGCAGTCATAACCTTCTAAATTGAATTTAGTATTTGTATCTTTATGAACGCCTTCTCGATTGAATCCATTTCGATTATAGCCTTCTCTGTTATACCCTTCTTTGTCAAATCCTAAAAGGTCGAATCCTTCCCTATCAAAGCCGGATATATCAAATCCGTCCCGATTATATCCTTCAAGATCATACTTATGCTTAGTCTTGTTGTGGATACCATTCTTGTCAAATCCCCTAGAATCGTAAGTCGTTCCCGTATCTTTATGAATGCCTCGCCAATCAAACCCGTATCTTTCGTATTTATTTGTTTCTTTCATTGGGACCAGTATTAATTATGACTGCTATCATATATACTTTTCTTTAATATTAAATAGCCAAAAGTCGAAAAGTATTGCGACAACCGCAAACTATTTATATTAGTAATCTTTTCGTTTAAGGTAACTATGCTATAAAACTATATAGCTAGGAGGTCTTATGAAGAAATCGATTATTTCTAGTCTATTGATTCTTTTGCTATCTTTTTCTGTTCTCTCCGCATTTGTTTTTGCAGCGTCTAGTTGTCCTCCGAGTAATATTGATCGTACCATTACCGATACAATAAACTGTAATCAAACTTATTACCTGTGGGATGGGGATCTGCGTTTACCTTTTTTTTACTATCTTGACACTGTTAGATGTCCACCAGGATGTGGTAACGCTGAGATTAAGTGGATAGAAGTGAGAAAATATATTTACTTACATGTTCTTGAATACACCCCAGATACAACTTGTTGCTGTGGCGAAAATGTTATCTACGTTAAAATGACTCGTTGGTTTTCAACTTCTTCTAAGAATATAAAAATTATAGTAAACGTTGATTGTCCGCCACCAAATCCTTGTGAAATTCCGCCTGTAGCTCGTGACGATTCATACAAAACAACAGAAAATACCTGCGCTAATTTCAGCGTACTTGACAATGACGATGACAAACATCCAAAACAAATAGTTGTTACAAAACCTCTTTATGGTTCCGCTCAGGTATCTGGAGAAAGAATATACTATTGTCCCTTAGGCAATCACTGTGGAGAAGATTCGTTTACTTATTATTATATTACAGAAAATGATTGTATATCAAATACTGCAACTGTTAAAGTAGTAATACCCTGTAAAACACCATTACCGGAATCTATATTGTATCCAGGAGTAGGATTAGAGCGATTGACAGTACCAGGGGGACCTATTCCAGTAGACGGTTCAATAGGGTCAGTATTAGACACAGGCACCAATATTATTTCAGATGGAAAAGTTATATCGGCCTTAGAGATCCAACCTGGAGTTCAAACATTAATTGTACAAGTAGAAAACAGAGGTTCTTTGACTCAAACAGATGTTGGGGTAAGATTTGAAGGATTACCTGAAGGAGTAACATATAATTTAGAACCAGATTTACAAAAGATAACAGCACACAACTTTGGCACTTATATTTTAACTTTAACAGCCTCTCCAAATGTACAACTGGGAACATACACAGTAAAAGCAATAGCATATTCTGCAATTGGACCATTAGATGAAATTATATTAAATGTAGTAATTAAATAAAAAATATTTATTTTTATTTTCTTTTATTCTATTCTAAAATAACAAATCTTAAATAGAAATTGGTAACTAAAATTTACTAGTCAATTTTTATAATTTGTGAGTTTATGTCCATCATAGTAAAAACAGATGAGGAAGACAATAATTCCAGTAAATCTCCCTTCGCCGGTATCGGCAAGGGTTTCAGGTCAAAAATCGATTCAGTAAAAGAATATGAGGTCCTTGAAGAAAATGAGGACATAAAGGACAATTACTTCTACGGAATGCCTTTTGGATTGGGCTATAATGAATACATAAATGCACAGAACCTGAAAAGAAGCCTATTAGATAAATATCAGGGAATGGAGCTGTCCGAAGCTATTAAGGGTGCTGAAATTAGCGGTGATTTTGGCAATGTCTTCACAATAAAAGATGAGCTAAAACTTGACTTAAAGAAATTATCAAGGGAGCAAGCAAAGGAGAAGATGCTTTCTGAAATTAAATTACTTTATGGGATAGGGAATACCAAAAAAAGATACCTTAATAGCCGAGGTTACAAAACAATTGAGGATCTTATTTATCACCCTGTATTTTCAAAGGAGGCAAAAGAACTAGTTGATTTAATTGATTCAATGGATTCAAAAAAATTGATGGAGACGATATCCCACTGGCTTTCTAAGTCTGATGAACTTGTTTACTGCTGCTCTGGATTTCATGATAAAGAAGACTTTCTTTTCTTTGATATTGAAACATTGGGTTTGTTTAATAGACCAATAATTTTAATTGGAGTGGCACAGTTTACTGGAGAGAATCTTTCCATCAATCAGTATTTCCTCCGGGACATCTCTCAGGAGCCTGAAGCTTTAAATCAGTTCTTTTCTCATCTTAATCCTAAAACTGTCCTCGTATCATATAACGGCAAGTCTTTTGATTTCCCTTACATCAGAGAGAGATTCGCTTACTATGGTATGCATGGACTTACTGAGAGAACACATTTTGATATGCTTCATTTTTCAAGGAGAGCATGGAGGAGCAGATACCCTAACTGCAGATTGATAACACTTGAGAAACACCTTTTTGGCATTGAGAGGAATGATGATGTGCCAAGCGCTTTAGTGCCAGAATTCTACGAGGAGTATCTTAGGACAGGCAATGTCGGGCCAGTAATCCCGATAATTGAGCACAACAAGCAAGATCTCGTTACACTTACAAAAATATTTTCAAAACTTTATGAGGAATGGGCCAAGTGATTGAGAGCGTACTCTTAAAACTTCGAAATAACACTTTATATAACAAAAATATAGCTCATGTTGAACTATTGCCCGCTAGAGAAGCAGTTTACGGCGAATTAAAAAAAGAATTACCAAAGAACATCACTAATTACCTTGAAAGAAACAATATAAAGCTATACAAACATCAAACTGAAAGTTTAGATAAAATTAGAAATGGCAATAATATAATAATAACTACTCCAACGGCCTCCGGTAAAACGCTTGCATTTAATCTACCCATATTTGAAACTCTATCTAACGATTCTAAATCAACGGCACTATACCTATATCCATCAAAGGCACTTTCAAATGATCAGCTTAAAGTGTTAAAAAAGCTTGAAGCAGAAACAGGAATTAATATTAATCCAAATATTTACGATGGGGATACACCTTCGTCTATAAGGCCAAAGATAAGAAGTGAATCCAGGATCATAATCTCAAACCCTTACGAAATTCACCACACCCTCTCTTGGCATTACAAATGGCAGCATTTCTTTTCAAATCTCAGGTTTATTGTCCTGGACGAGGCACATATATATAGAGGTGTTTTTGGTTCGAATGTTTCTCTTCTTCTGAGAAGATTAGAGCGAATATGTGAATATTATGGATCAAAACCCCAATTTATTATTTCCACAGCGACTCTGGCAAACCCAGTTGAATTTGCAGAGAAACTTACAGGATTAAAATATGAGTTGATTTCTCAAGACGGCTCTCCCAAGGGCAAAAAATATTTTGTTTTCTATAATCCTCATGCTAATGGTGGCGATTTGTCATCTCATCAAGAATCTAAGAAACTCTTTCTTTTCTTTATAAAGGAAGGTCTGCAGACTCTATGTTTTACTGTTTCAAGAAAAATGTCTGAACTAATTGCAAGATGGTCTAAAGAGTCTCTTGACTCATCTGATGAAAATTTAAAAGATAAGATCATGGCATATAGAGCAGGTTATCTCCCCGAGGAAAGGCGAAAAATAGAAAATGGCCTTAAAAATGGAACTGTCCGGGGAGTAACTTCAACTAATGCACTTGAGCTTGGCATTGATATAGGCGGACTCGACAGTGTCATTATTTCTGGATATCCAGGAACTGTAATTTCTACATGGCAACAGGCAGGGAGAGCTGGCAGAGGCACTAATGATTCTGTTGCTACTCTTGTGGCATTCCATAATCAGCTTGACCAGTATTTCATGAGACATCCAGATGTGTTTTTTGGAAAATCTCACGAGCATGCAATAGTTGACCTATCAAATCCATATGTACTATTCGGGCACACGATGTGTGCATCTTCAGAGCTTCCAATAATAATCGAAAGGGATGAAAAATACTTTGGAAAAGAATTGTCCGATATTTTGCATGAATTAAAAAACGAGGGGCTTCTAAAAGAAACACAAAACGGCTGGATATATTCCGGAACAAAGAGTGCTTCCATGGTAATTAGCCTTGACAGCATATCCAGTGATACTTTCAAAGTTATCTATCAAAATAAGACTCTAGAAACTATGGATAGGGCCCAAGCATATAGGGAGGCCCATGAAGGTGCTGTTTTACTGCATCAGGGAGAAACTTATATCGTTGATTCGATGGACATAAAGAATGGCATTGTTCAAGTTACAAAAACAGACGTTGATTTTTACACGCAAGTGCTGAAGGAAACTTTTGTTTCAGTTGTTGATATCAAAGACAAGAAAAAATTTGGAGAGTTTGAGATTTGTCTTGGGGGTCTAAAAGTAACTGAAAACTATAACACCTATAAAATTATGAAGGGAGATAGTGCAATAGGCTATAAAAATATTTATTTGCCTCCCTTAGAATTCAATACAGTTGGATTTTGGTTTATTTTTCCCGTTTCAATTGAAGATGAGCTTTGGAATAAGAGGTCAATTGATCGAGACGTTTTAGAGCTATTGAATAAAAGAAAGAATGTTGACATCAGAAGAGAAGTTTTTGGTGGGTCACTCCACGGTATAGAGCATGCAATGATTGGGATTATGCCATTTCACGTGATGTGTGACCGGTGGGATATTGGGGGGCTTTCAACAAACTTTCATCCGGCCACAGGTAGGCCCACAGTCTTTATCTATGACGGATTTGAAGGTGGAATAGGATTGTCTGAGAAGGCATATGAATTATTTAATGAGATAGTCAAGACTTCTCTAGAATTAGTAGAAGAATGTAAATGTGAAGAAGGATGCCCCGCATGTATTTATTCCCCAAAGTGTGGCAATGATAATAAACCGATGGATAAAATTGGTGCGATATTTTTACTGGACAAAATTAAAAATACTTATCTAGATCATGTTATTTGCTAGATTAGACATTTGACGTTTTCTATATCTGGAATCAGTTTAAATTATTTACATTCTTTTGTTTTTTTATATACCTTAATTATTAACTTTCTGTTTAACAAGACTAGTTTTTATAATTAATTAGAATTTTATATGTAATAATTAAGCAATTTTAAAGATTCCGCTTCAATATTTAATTTTATTCCAAAAAAAATTAAGAAAACCGCAATCTTTTTAAATTGGAAATTCCCATTTTATATGTAATAAAATTGACATCTAAAAGGGGAGGAGTGGAGGTTTTAACATAAATAAAAGATACATATCGATAGTTTTATTTATATTTCTTTGTTTAAATACATTAAATTTTGTTCTTGGGTGTGACACAGTTCCACCTAACTCATCCATTTTTTATTGTGGGTGTTACATAACTGATGATAAAGACGATACACGTTGGATTACTGCAGGTGACATCGATGGAGATGGTCGAGAAGATGTAGTAGTTGGAAACATTGGTGTAAATAAGGTATACCTCAATAGGGGATACAATGCGAGCACGCTTTGCTTAACGTGGGACACATGCCAAATTACCTCGGATAGCTACAATACCTCCACAGTAGTTTTATCTGATTTAACGGGAGATGGCCTTTTAGATGTCATAACTGCAAATGTTGGCTCCCCAAATAAGGTATATGTAAATGGTGGATTAAATCCCTCTACTGGTTGCATAGACTGGTATGCCTCTAATGTTGATTCTGCATCTTATAATAGTCAAGCCCTTGATATAGGAGATATGAACAAAGACGGGTATACTGACCTAGTATTTGGTAACTTTGGGCAGATGAATAAAGTATATATCTTTGAATCCTATAATCCCACAACTCATTCGTTTACATGGGCATCTAACAACTTGACAAACTCTTCCAGCACTGA
This sequence comes from Candidatus Methanofastidiosum methylothiophilum, assembly GCA_001587675.1. Classification (GTDB taxonomy): domain Archaea; phylum Methanobacteriota_B; class Thermococci; order Methanofastidiosales; family Methanofastidiosaceae; genus Methanofastidiosum. The sequence goes on along the minus strand of LNGD01000012.1, from coordinate 5,080 downwards.
CACTTTCAGTACATTATCCTTAGCCGTAGGGGATATGGATGGCAATGGATACCTTGATGTTGTGACAGGTGAAAGCAGTGACCGGGATAACGTTGTTTACTATAACGATGGTAATTCATCAGGCAGCTGGCTAGGAACATGGGATTCCTGTATTTATACTAAGTATCCTTGGAGCAAAGGCATATATTACCCATTTGAAACACTTGAAGTAGTTCTAAAGGATTTTGATGGGGATAATGACTTAGATATCATTTTAGGAGAAGAACCTCCCAGTACCGCGCCGGGAGACGCAAAACAGCAGAGAATCTCAATTTACTATACTACTTCTAAATGTTCATGGACATTGACTAATCCCATTAATACTTACCACAAACCAAGTGCGTTGCTTGTTGAAGATATAGATAATTCTGGTGGGTATGACCTGATTATAGGTCATGAAGAGCATAAGAATGTATACCACTTAGAGCCTAGTTACCAAAAAGAAGATGTTGATAACAAAGATTTTGTTACTGAATCATTAGCGCTTGCAGATATAAATGACGATGGTTGTTTAGAGTTTCTTGTAGGAAACTTAATTTATACTGGGCCTGGACAGACTGGGGACGGTGAAAATGTTTACTATTCTTTGAAATCAAGTACTTGCAATGCGCCTCCATTTGCAAATCCTGATTATGTAACAACTACTGAAGATACTTGTGTTAATATAGCTGTTTTAAGTAACGATGGTGACCCAAATGGGGATACTATTACTTTGATTGATGCTAATTTTTCTAATCCAAGCCATGGCACCACAGTTAATTTTGGGACATATATTAGATATTGTCCTGAAGATAATTATTGTGGAACTGATACATTTACTTACCAGATTAGGGACAGTCTTGGGCTTACTGCAGTAGGAACAGTCAGCGTCACAATTACCTGCGTCAACGACCCGCCAACAGCTGTGAACGACTCATACAGTACAGCCGAGGACACACCACTCACAATAGTTGCACCAGGTGTCCTTGGAAATGATACAGACCCAGAAGGTAATCCGCTCACAGCGATCAAGGTGACTGACCCGTCCAACGGTACAGTCACATTGAATGCAGACGGCTCATTCACATACACACCAAATGCAAACTACTGCGGCCCTGACAGCTTCACATACAAGGCCAACGACGGCACAGCAGATTCAAACATCGCAACAGTTTCAATAGATGTTACCTGCGTCAACGACCATTTAATGGCAGTCGACGACTTCAACACAACTACAATTGGGGCATGCATAGATATTAATGTCACAATAAACGATTATGATCCTGAAAATGACACACTACTATTAACAGAATTAACTGATCCAAACTTCGGAAACGTCTCAATAATTGATACAAGAGGTCTAATTAGAATTTGCCCAGAAAACCAGTGTGGCACAATGGAATTTAACTACACAGTCACCGATGGAGATGCATATGATACAGCCAAAGTCACAATAACAGTACCATGCCCACAAGTAACTACAAATGATGATTTCAATTCTACTGTGGACAGATTCACCTGCGTAGAATTCAATATCACTGATAACGACGATGGCTCCGGATACAAAGTACAGGTAGTTTCTGGATCAGTAACAACTCCAAACTTCGGAAATGTAACAGTACTCGATCCAAACGGCACAATAAGATTCTGCCCACAGGGCAGCTGCGGAACCGTAACATTTGATTACAATGCTTCAAATGGATATTCTTATGATAGGGGAACTGTCACAATAACAGTACCCTGCCCACAACCAGAGTGCCCTGTAGCTGTAGGAGACTATAACACTACTACAATGAATAATTGCATAACTCTAAATCTAATGAACAATGACTATGATCCAAACGGCGATCCAATACAGGTAACTGGAATAAAGGACTCACCACACGGTGCAATTGAATTCCTCGACTTCAGAAACGGTATTATTAGATACTGTCCGGATGCAAACTTCTGTGGTACAGACTTCTTTGAGTACACAATAACAGATGGCCAATGTGACAGTACCGGCACCGTTAGAATAGATGTAATATGCGAAGCGCCAAAGGAAAAGGTCCCAGCAGCGCTCCTATATCCATTAGTTGATATTGAACGATTGACACTAACTCAAGGTCCAATCCCAATTGATGGTTCAATAGGTACAATATTAGACACCGGTACAAACATCATCATTGATGGAAAAGTTATTGCAGTCCTTGAAGTTACACCAGGTACAAAGAGCCTGATAGCTCAGGTTGATAATCTTGGATTCGTGACCCAGAATGACGTGGGTATCAGATTTGAAGATTTACCAAAAGGTGTATCAGTCAAATTCGAACCAAAATACCAGAAAATTAAAGCCCACGGTATTGGAACTTATATGGTCACACTAACAGTTTCTGACAGTGTTCCAAAGGGAACCTACTCTGTAACTGCTAAGGCCTTTACGAGACAGGGAGTGCTCGACGTCGAAGTATTCAGATTAGTTGTTAATTAAATTTTATTTTCTATTCTTTTTAACTTATTTTAATTTTAGAATATTTATTATTAGGGGTTTTTGCGATTATTTTAATCTATTTTATATTTTTCGTAAATAAATCAAAAGACTTATATATTTTTATAGTCTAAATGTATGTGATGAAACATAAGTACTTAATTTTGATTTCTAGTATTGTGATAGTTTCACTTTTACTAGGTTGTGCCCAAACTCCAAAGGAAGAGAAAGATGAGCATGGATGTATTATCTCTTCAGGATATTCTTGGTGTGATGCTTTACAGAAATGCATTAAACCACCTGACCAGTGTATTCAACCAGTAGGCAGTGACAGGGATGAGCATGGTTGCATTGGAAGCGCTGGATACACTTGGTGTGAAATAAAACAGAAATGCATTAGATCTTGGGAAGAAAACTGCTCAAGAGAGATACATAAGGACGAGCATGGGTGTCTTATAGATGACGGTGAAGAATGGTGTGCATTAAAGAACAAGTGTATCAAACCTTGGGAAGAACACTGCTCTGAGACAAAGCCAATCGGCGGTGACAGAGACGAACACGGATGTCTTGTAGGTGCAGGGTATCAGTGGTGCGAATCAAAACAGAAATGCCTTAGAACTTGGGAAGAGTCATGCCCCGAAATTAAACCAATAGGCGGTGACAGAGACGAACACGGCTGCCTAATCGCTGCAGGTTACCAGTGGTGCCAGTACACAAACAAGTGTTACAGGCCATTTGAAGAAACCTGCAGTATTGGCGGAGACCTTGATGAGCATGGTTGCAAAGAATCGGCAGGATATATTTGGTGTGACGTAAAACAGAAGTGCATTAGACCTTGGGAGGAATCATGCAATATCGGTGGAGATGTAGACGAACACGGCTGCAATTTATCTGCCGGCTACCAGTGGTGTGATACAACACAAAAATGCTATAGGGCTTGGGAAGAGTCCTGTCCTGCTATTGGGGGAGACACAGACGAGCACGGTTGCAAGGCGTCGGCAGGTTATGTATGGTGTGAGGCAAAACAGAAGTGCATAAGGCCCTCTGAAGAAAACTGCTCTTAATTTTAATATTTTATTTTTTATTTTAGATAACTCTTAAAAATAAAAAGCAATTAACTTATTTAATGGATAGAATTTCTTACATTAAATTTACAATTTCTGCTATAATTGTATTAATGGGTGTCTATTTAGTTTATCCAATGCTTCCGGGAATAATTGGGGGATTTGTCTTTGCATACGCGTTTCTTCCAGTTTATAATATTCTATTCAAAAAAACAAATAGAAAGGGATTATCAGCAGCACTCACCACACTATTTATTTCTGCGCCAATATTATTAGTGGTATTATATGTGTTGTTCAAGGCTTTAACAGAACTTAGATTAGTTACTGAGATTTTAAGTAGCAGTTCGGTATTCTCTATCTTCAGCCTTTTTGGAATAAATATTACTCAATCCCCTTTTTATAGTTTTATTACTCAGAATTTTCCACAAATAATAAATTTGTCCCAAATGTTTAACAGAACAATGAGTAGATTGCCACTTACTGTATTAAATATGGTAATTTTATTCTTGGCCCTTTATTATTTTCTTCATGAAAGAGAAAGCATTGAAGATTTTTTCAGAAAAATTATGCCCTCTTCTTATTACAAAGATTTGTTAGAAATACTTGAGCCTACAAAGAAAGTGATTAATGGCTTGATATATGGGAACGTGATGAGTGCAATGATAACTGGATTACTTGCGACAATAGGATTCATCGCCCTCGGCATACCATACTCGTTTCTATTGGGACTCTTTGTTGGATTTGCGGCACTGTTGCCCGTCACCGGCCCTTGGACAGTTTTTATTCCAGTCGGAGTTTTCTACCTTCTTATAGGAGATCTTTTTAGGGGATTTGCTCTTTTGATATACGGAGTAGCATTTTTAGGGATATTATATAATTTTTATATATTCCCAAAACTTGGTGGGAATCAAGCACATCTTCATCCTTTTATCGTGCTTGTCGGTTTCTTAGGTGGGGCTTATATGATGGGGCCTGTAGGTTTACTTTATGGGCCAATTATTCTAGGACTTCTAAAAGGATTAACTGAGAGCATTGTGAAAGAGACTTCTTTGAAAAGAAGATTTTTTAGACTGTAATATTTTTTTCAGATCATTATCTAACTATATGGCCTAATTTTTAATTCTTATTATCATTTGAGGGTAGCGGTAGCCAATAACTTTATATACTATAAATGTTTTAACTATGGTGGTAGTTAAAAACTACTGAGTGTGAAATTATGGCAGAAAAGAAGAAAGAAAAGAAGGGAGAAAAAAAACAAGAAAAGAAGCCAGAGGCCAAAAAGCCAGCAGCAAAGAAGAAATAAGATCTTATTGTAACTTGGCCAAAGATTAATTAAAAATACTTTTATTTTTATTATTGATAAATTTCTTAAAATATTGATTTCAAGTACCTTTTAGGCATTTTTAGGCATTCTATAAATTTGAAAATACTTTTAGAAAGGAAGCCCCGGGGGGGATTTGAACCCCCGACTTGCTGATTACAAGTCGTATTCTCTTAGGATAGAAAAATATTTAACTTCGATTTAAGTATG
>LNGD01000011.1 GCA_001587675.1 Candidatus Methanofastidiosum methylothiophilum | reverse complement strand
CGACAGCATGGGCAACAGGACGCAAGAGGTAGAGGGCGCAGTCACGACAAACTACACCTACAGCAACATGATGCGACTGCTCTCAAAGACAGAAGGCGGGGTATGACATTCTTTTTAGTTTTTGATTTACATATTTTACATTAAATTTTCTATATTCTTATATAAGTATATATTAGAGGAGTTTCATGTCAAACACAAGCGGCCCAAAATGGTATGAAGAACTATTCAATAATTATGCGAAAACATATGAAACACAAAAATATACCACGGGAACATTGAAAGAAGTGGACTTCATAGAAAAAGAAATTAACTACGACAAATCAATAAGAATCCTAGACATAGGGTGTGGAACAGGGAGACACTCAATTGAACTTGCCAGGAGAGGGTATAGTGTAACTGGGATTGATCTGTCTGACTGCATGTTAAGCATGGCAATAGAAAAAGCCAATGATGCTAAAGTTAAAGTTGAATTCCTCAAGGCAGATGCAAGAGATATAAAATTTGAAAAAAAGTTTGGTCTTGTGCTAATGATATGTGAAGGGGGATTTCCACTTATGGAAACAGATGAAATGAATTTCATGATTCTCCAAAGTGCTGCCAGAGCCCTAAAGGACAACGGAAAATTGATCCTAACAACTTTGAACGGTCTTTTTCCACTATTTCACTCCGTCAAGGACTATATAAATTCAAATTCTGTCGACGGAATGAGCAGTGGTAATGCATTTGATCTAATGACTTTTAGAGAGAAATCAATTTTAGAGATAAAAGATGACGATGGAAATAGTAAAAAAATTAAGTGTGATGAAAGGTACTACGTTCCTTCAGAAATAGGCTGGTTATTAAAATGCCTTGATTTTAATAAAATAGACATATACGGATGCAAAATAGGCGCTTTTAGCAGGGATGATAATTTAACAACTGAAGATTTGGAGATGTTAGTAATTGCGGAGTATTAGCCAAATCAGGTGGATGTAGATGGGAAGTTACTTTCTTGATTATAAAAATTTGAGCATTGAAAAGCTGAAAGAAAAAATAAAAAACACAGAGCTCCTGCCAAGTCAAAAAATACTTCTAGAAAAAATAGATGAAAGATTTGAGGCAATAGAAAATCAGAAAATATATACTCTTTATGATCTTCAAGAAATCCTGAAGACAAAAAATAAATGTTTGGTGTTTTCAAAAAAGACGGGCATATCGGAGGATTATCTTATCCTACTCAGAAGAGAAGTCAACAGTTATCAGGCTAAGCTAAGAAACCTAAAAGAGTTTGAGTGTATAAAAAAGGAACTCATTGAAAAATTAGAAAAGAGAGGAATAAAAAACACTGGCCAGTTATTTGACCTTATATCGACAGTAAATGGAAGGATCAAGCTAGCAGAAGAATTGGATTTAGAATCTGATGAAGCAACTGTACTGGCCAAACTCACTGACGTTTCGAGATTAAGATATGTAAGTCCAAATTTTGCCACCCTCCTCATCAACTCCAAATACGATACTGTTGAAAAAATTCAAAAAGCAGACTACAATGAGCTATACAAAGATTTGTCTGAAATAAATAAATATAAATGCCATTTTAAAGGCAATTTTGGATTAAACGACATGAAATTTTTTGTTAATGATTCAAAATTCATCCCTTTAGTTATGGAGTATTGAACCCCCTCAAATAATAAGGCAGAGTTCATCCTTTTACAAACTCTCGATTAATATTTTTATCTACGTTTTACCTATTTTACATTTATTTTTCCATATTCTTATATATTAAGAAAAGTCAATATGCTTAACCAACTTATTGATTTAAGTCTTGATAAAAATGTACAATGATTCTACAAATAGGCCGGATGTTCCAAGAACAGATTCTCTGCTTTCAAAAGAACATAACTTCATTAATACGCTTGTCCAAGCATCACCAGCATTCTATGTGGTAATTGATCCGAAAGGTAAGACTCTATTCATGAACGATTCTATGTTAAAATCACTTGGATATGGTTTGGAAGAAGTCATCGGCATGGATTATGTATCAACTTTCGTTCCTGAAAGTGACAGAGCCTCCTTATCCGAAATACTTGATAAATTGATGAAAATGAAAGAGCCGACGATTAACAAAAACAATATATTGACAAAAGATGGAAGGGAGATTTTAGTAGAATGGCATGGCCGTTCCTTATTTGATGAAAATGGAAACTTTGATTTCTTCTTGGGTATAGGAGTAGACTTATCTGACAGAAAAAAAATGGAAGAAGAAATAGAAAATAGAGAGAAAACGTTGAACGGCATATTTGCCGCAGCACCTATAGGCATCAATTTAATGAAGGATAGATGCGTCATTTGGTGCAATTTAAGAATGGGCGAAATAACTGGGTATTCACTTGAAGAAATCATTGGTAGCGATGCCAAACTGTTTTATGAAACTGAGGAGGAATACTTCAAGTTAAAGGATTTGCTATACCCCCATAATATTGAAGAATATCCTCTAGAAGAGGTGGCCAACTGGAAGAGAAAAGATGGAGAACCTATCCATGTTTCCATTAGAGTTAGCCCATATTATGACAAAGATCTATCCCAAGGGTATATTACAACTGTTAGGGATATTACAAAAGAAAAGGAAGCCGAAAGATCACTAAAAGAAAGAGAATGTACCTTGAATAGTATTCTTACTGCAGCACCAGTCGGGATTAAACTAGTTTTAAATCGGCAAATCGTATGGTGCAACAGAAAAATGATGGAAATAACTGGCTATTCCTTAGATGAGCTTACAAATAGAAATTTAAGATTTTTATATCCCGATGAAGGCGAATACCTAAAAGTTGGAGATATGCTCTACGGGGAACCCTCCTATGAAGATTTTAAGGGCATAGAAACTACATGGAAAAGAAAAGACGGACATTTAATAAACTGCTACATAGGAATAAGCCCCATAAATCCCCTAAATTATAATGAAGGCATGATAGAAGTTGTAATGGATATCACGGACAGAAAGAAATCTCATAAACAGCTTGAAGAAAATTTAGAGTATTTTGCCCATCTTGTAGATCATATAAGGAATCCCCTGGCGATAATGAGCGGATTTATCCAGGTCGAAGTAGAAAATGAGAAGACTAAGGACAGACTCATGCGGCAGATAAATAGGATTGAAGCCCTGATTAAGCAGCTGGATAAAGGGTGGTTGGACACAGAGGATACCAGAAATTATTTGAAGAAGTATATGTAGAAATTACTAGAAATGTAGAGATAATTAATAGTTCAAATATCGACTGTTTTTGCATATTTTACTATTTTTTGGCCATTTTATAAGAAAGATTTATATTCATGTTCATATCTAACAAGACGGCAGAATATTCCTTTATAAATGGAGGGGACTCTATGAAGAAAATAGAAGAGGAATCTTCTAAAAATACGACAATTAACATTACATTGGATAACTCATGCTATGAACGAATTATAACTAAATCTCTAAATCTGCTATGTTTAACGTCCGAGGGCAAAATACTTCAGGTCACCCAGTCAATATGTTCTGTTCTTGAATACTCTATTGAAGAGCTTCTCTCATCCAACATTGAAATTCTTTTTCCAAATAAAGACGATTTCAAAAAGTTCATTGAGAAAATCAACGAATCGTTTGAGGACTATTTTGTAACATTAATCTCTAAAAGTCGCTCAATAAAGAATTTCGTTGTTTCATGTAATAGGCTAGAGGGAGGTACTTTATACCTGGTACTTAGAGATATTACTGATGAACACCAGTTAAAAGCGTCCCTTGAAGATCTTAGAAAAAAATACTATTTAATATCTGAAGCGGCCAGAGATATTATTTTCATCCATGACTTGGAAGAGAACATACTCTACATAAATGAAACAGGCGTTAGAAAAAGTGGGTATACTAAAGAAGAGTTACTGAAGAAAAAAGTATCCGATCTTATCCCAAAAGAATACATGCCGACCTCTAGTGGCCTCCGAAAAGATAGGCTGATGGGTGACGACTATATTTCCATATATGAAATGGAATATCTCCAGAAATCTGGAGAGAGAATCCCTGTAGAAGTGTGTTCATCGCCTGTAATTGAAAATGGTAATATAATTGGAATCCTCCATGTTGTCCGCGATATATCTATTAGGAAGAACGCCGAAAAAGCTTCTCAAAAAACGGAGGAAAAGTATCGTAGAATAGTAGAAAATGCAAACAGTATTATAATAGAGTTTGGTACTAAAGGCAATATTTTATCAATGAATGCTTATGGCTTAAATTTTTTTGGATATTCCAAGGAAGAGCTAGTTGGGGCTGATATTGCTGTATTGATTCCCTCAAAGAGTGAAATAGGTAAACTGGATTCAATTGACTTTGTAGAGAACTTAATTAATACTGCTGAAGAACATAATGTGAACATAAATGAGAATATCAAGAAAAACGGAGAGCGTTGTTGGATTTACTGGACCAATAAGCCCATTATAGGTGAAGGTGGGGAGGTAATAGAGATAGTTTCAATTGGAACGGATATTACCAAAAATAAAAATATCCAATCGCTTTTAAAAGACTCTGAACGTAAATTTAGGGCACTGTTTGATAATTCCAATCACTTAATAATCTTTTTGAATATGTCTGGAAAAATTTTAGAAATAAATAATTTTGCATGCCAAATACTTGGATACCAAAAAGAGGAGATTATCGGTAAGAACATAAAGGAACTATCTTCTAGCCGATATTCAGAAATGATTAACAGAAGGATAGAAGAAACAATAAAAAATGGCCATTCTACCTACGAAACTGAATATTTGACTAAATCAAATGTCCCAATACCCTTCCAGATTGAAGGGAGAATACTTGAAATGGGCGATAAGAGACTTTTCATTAAAATAGGAACAGACATTTCCATGAAAAAAGAAGCGGATGAAAGGATTAAAAGACAATTTTCAAACTTTTGTCTTGAAGATGGAGCTCTTTATTTTGTTGAAAAGCAGAATCGGGCTATTGCCCTAGGGGCCTTTAAAGACCTTATCAAGCTCGATTACATAGGAACGGTAGTATCTAGGAAAGAAGAGGAAGATGTCCGAAAACTCATTGAAGAAGATCATAAATTCTATAGAATAAGTACTACTTTTAACAATAAGGATTGTTCGCATGTATCTATTGAAGGCCTTACAAATATTATCAAGAAAACAGAAAGGAAAGGAGTATATTTAATTGACTGTTTTGATTACATCCTTTCCCGAAAAGATTTTAGGGGCGTACTCCATTTAGCACAGACCTTAAGAGACATAGCGCTATTTGAAGGAGTTATTGTAATCATGATTATAAATCCAGATTTAGTCAATGAGAAGGAGCTTGAGCTCTTAATGGAAGAGGGGAAAAATATTGAAAGCAAAGTCCCTTCTAACATTTCAAAAACTATGGTGGAAATATTAAGGTATGTTTATGACAAAAACAAACATGGAATTGAGCCTTCCTACTCAGATATTTCAAATAAATTCGGGATGACAAGGCCAACTGTTAAGAAAAATATTGACACGCTATGTTCTTGCAACTTAGTGTCCATTTCTTCTTGGGGGAGGGCTAAAAAACTTAAAGTCTCTGCCAAAGGAGAGAACATTCTAGTTTTTTGATTTACATATTTTACACTGTTTTTTATATATTCTTATATATAACGAAAGTAACTAACTTTTTTGGAACAATCTTGGAGGTTAAATTATGAAGAAGTATCTAACTATGATATTTGTAGCGATAATACTAGTTTCCATAGCCCCAACATTTGGTGAAGATACCAATTGGGACAAAATGGACAATATAGTGAAAGAAAAAGTTCAAAACGGTGAAGGTAGCATTGATGTTATCCTAGAATTTGTAGAGATCAATGAAACTACAAGAAAGATAGTTACGGAAATGGGAGGAACAATTATTTCTGAATTCCCCTCTATTAACTCACTAGCAACTATTCTTTCTTCAGAGCAGATTAAAACAATATCCCAAAATAGTCTAGTTATCTTTATTCATAGCGTAAATCAAGGCCAGTATTATGGCTTCATGTCAAACGATACGATGAATACCACATCTGTTAAAAACTTGGGCTATAGTGGAAATGGGGTAACTGTAGTTATAATAGACTCAGGGCTTAGATCAACGCACCAAGAATTCACAAATACAAATATTCTCTACACTTGGGATTTTGTAAATAATAATTCTGTAGTCTCTGATGATACAGTCGGACATGGAACAATGGTCGCATCGTGCATCTTTGGAAACTACTATACCACTCAAAGTTTTAGTCAAGATTACCCTGCGTATACAATACCTGCAACATCGTCTAATAAGCTTGGAGTTTCACCCAAAGCCAATTTAATTTTCTTGCAAAATCTTTTAGGCGGAAGCCCAAATACACTGGCTTCTCTTGATGCCATGGAATGGTGTATAGCTAATAAAAATAAATATAATATTCGTGTAGTCAACATGAGTTTCGGTTTGGGATCAATTCCCAATGGCAATAGTCCAGAATCTAAACTGGCTGATAGAATGGTAGATTCAGGGATTGTCGTCGTAGTATCGGCCGGAAATTATGGTCCTGGGAGCGGGACAATAGGAACGCCTGGCGATGCAAGAAATGTCATCACTGTTGGAGGAATAAAAGATAGGACTTTAAGTGCTACAGTGTATTCACGTTTGTCCCCTTACCAGATGTACTGTGTAACACCGCTTGGAAATTGTTCATCAAGAGGGCCTACTTCAGATGGTAGGGTCAAGCCTGATGTTGTTGCACCAGCTGAATCAGTTATAGTAGCAACTTTCTCTGCAGATACTTCATACGGAATTGCAAGTGGAACAAGCTTTGCGTCACCCTACACCACAGGAACCTGTGCATTAATCCTTCAAAGACATCCAAACTGGACCCCATATCAGGTAAAAGAGGCGTTGATGAGAACTGCAACTCCGTTAGGTTTTGGACAGTACGATCAGGGTGCAGGTCTTGTAAATGCTCAAAAAGCCATTGCCTACAGACAATCCTTTGAAAGGAGCTCAGCTATACCAAAAATATTAGAAATACTAAAGAAAAACAAAGAAACAAATTAATATTTTTTTTATTCTCTTTTTATTAAAAAATCCCTCTTTGTGAGTATTTCTATGAAACACTTGAAATCAAAAATAAGGGCCAATTTCACAGAATATAGATTTTATGACAAAGTATCAATATAAACGATTTTTGAAATATGTTCAAAAAAAGAACTTAATTGAAGAAGAGCTAAAAGAAATTGGAGAGCAATATAGGTCCTTAATTAGGGAATCTATGGACGCAATCTGGTTTTCAACGATAGAGGGAAAAATAGTTGATGCAAACGAAGCAGCGGCAAAATTACTCGGCGTCCCTTTGACTACTCTAATTGGAACGAGTATTTTAGATTTTTATGTAGATCCGTTGGACAGGTTAAAATTTCAGGAAAAAGTTGAAAAGGAAGGTTCAATAAAAGGCTATGAAATAAGTCTCAAGAACATAAAAGGCCAACAACTCTTCTGTCTATTTACCTCATCCATATGGAAGGATAAAAAAGGGAAAATTATTGGATATAGGGGGATAGTTCACGACATTACAAAACGTAAAAAGATGGGCGATTCGCTTAAGAGAAGTGAGGAGAAATACCGGGAGCTTGTAGAATATGCCAACAGCATAATTGCAAAACTCGATGAACATGGAAGAGTACTATCAATGAATGAGTATGGCTTAAATTTTTTTGGGTACTCCAAGGAAGAGTTATTTGGAAAAATATGGCAAAAGATTGGCATCCCGGCGTTAGATTCTACTGGGAAAAATCTCGAAAATCTGATTTTTGATATTTTCTCTGATATAGATAAACATGCCGTGAACATAAATGAGAATATCAAGAAAAACGGAGAGCGGTGTTGGATTTACTGGACCAATAGGCCGATAAAAAATGAAAAAGGTGAACTAAAAGGTGTTTTCTGTGTCGGATCTGACATAACAGAAAGAATACTCTCTGAAAATAGAATCCGTGAACTAAATGAAACATTAAGCATTCTCAATAAAATACTAAGGCATGATATCCTTAACGACCTTACTATCGTTGCAAACTCACTTGACATGATTAACACACCAGATGATTTCTATAAATGCAAAGCCTTGAACGCTTTAGATAAGAGTATCTCTTTGATTGAAATGATCAAAGAATTGGAGCACGCAGTTACTACAGATGATAAACTAAAATATTGCCCCCTCAGGGAGATTATCAATCAGATTATTGTTAACTATCCTGAAGTTGAATTTAAGGTGAGTGGGGACTGCATAGTCTATTCCGATGATGCCATATTCTCAGTCTTTCATAATTTAATTAGAAATGCAATCATCCACGGCAAAAGTGATAGGATTGATATAGATATCTCAAATAAAGAAAATATATGCGAGGTAAGGGTGGCTGACTACGGTACTGGAATACCCGACCATATAAAAGACAGGGTATTTGAAGAAGGGTATAGCCATGGAGATAGTAGAAACACTGGACTGGGACTTTATATATCCAAGAAGGTCATTGAAAGGTATGGTGGGAGCATACTACTTGAAGACAATGAACCGAAAGGCGCAGTTTTTATTTTGACATTAGCGGCCCATATTTAGTTTGTTGCATTTTTATTTTAGTATTAGAAATGATATTACATATTTTACATTAAATTTTCTATATCGTTATATAATGTGTAAAGACAAACCCAACAGCAACAAAGGTGTATTTAAGTCAAAATATCAAGCGATTATCAAAAAATCTTGACAACAGAATACCTACATTTAGAAAATTAACCGCTGTGAAACATGAAGGCACATGAACACTCCGCAACATGAATAAAGAGGGAACAATACATGACAAATCTATTATGGATTGTATGGTTGATAGTTGGACTTGCCCTGGTAATTGTTGAAATATTAACAGTTGGCATATTGGCCATTTGGTTTGCAATAGGAGCTTTCACAGCAATGTTGCTGGCATATCTTGGATTCTCTTTAGCAATGCAATTATCTGCCTTTTTGGTAGTATCTTTAGTTGCATTACTAGTTGGAACTAAATTAGTAACAACTAAACTAAAACTTGGGGGCACACCTGTGAGCATGACTGTTATTGGAAAAGAGGGAAAAGTGACAAAAAACATAAGTCCGCACACTTTTGGAGAAGTTTTCATAAAAAATGAATATTGGGCAGCACGCAGTGTTGACAATGAATCAATAGGGGTCGGTGCTATCGTAAAGGTAGTTGACACTCAAGGAGTTCACGTCATTGTAGAAAAAACAGGAGGAAAATAAATGCAGGATATACTTCAAATTGGGATAGTAGTAGCCGTTGCAATTACGGCCATAATCTTCGCAGCTAATACGATAAATATTGTGTCGCCTTATGAGAAAGCTGTAATTGTTAGATTAGGTAAGTTTAAGGAAGAAAGAGAGCAAGGGATTGTTTTAGTTCTGCCTTTCATTGAGAAACTAACTCGGGTAGATATGAGAGAAAGATTAATAGATGTTCCAGAACAAGATGTCATTACAAAAGACAATGCGATTGTAACAGTAGATGCAGTAGTGTTTTTTAAGATTATTACTGCAAAGGATGTATTGTTCCACGTCCAAAACTTTAAACAATCCACAACTAACTTGGCACAAACAACTCTGAGAAACTTGATAGGAGATATAGAATTAGATCAAGTTCTCTCTTCTAGAGATGCTATGAATGAGAAACTAAGGTCTACTTTGGATATTGCGACAGATCCATGGGGGGTAAAGATTACTAAAGTAGAACTCAAAGAAATTAAACCCAGAATAGCCGCCGCAATGGATAAGCAAGCAGAAGCTGAGAGATTGAAGAGGGCAGTAATGACAACAGCAGAAGGAGAAAAGGAAGCCGCAATAAGAAAAGCAGAAGGAGAAAAGGAAGCCATCCTCCTAAAAGCAAATGCCGAAGCAACTGCCATTAAAGTTACGGCAATAGCAAAAGCAGAAGCCATTGAAGTTACATCAAAAGCAGAAGCTTCAAGATTTACAAAAATATTGGGCAGTATCAAAGCAGGAGAACCGAATAAACCAACTTTAGATGTTCTATACATTGAGAACGCTATTGGGAAGATAGCAGATGGTAATGCTACTAAAATTTACGTGCCGCAGGATCTATTAAATCCAGTGGTATTCGGTGACCTCTTGGGATTATCCAAAGAAGGAGTAACTCAAAAAACAACTGAAGAAAAACTCAAAAAGAAATCCCAAGAAAAAGGAGGGTAATATTACCTTCCTAATAAAACTTCGGGGGAATTGAATTGAAATTATTTGGCAGAAAGAACGATGAAGATATTGGGGGCGAACTATCCTATAATCTAGATAAAGAAGAATCTTTGTATAGCGAGGAGCCGCCTTATGAAGAAGATACGCCTGAAGAAGAACCTCCCTGCGATAAAGACATATTGAGAAGATACAGAAAATTAAAAGCTTTTACCAAAATTGATATTCTGCCATTATCGTTGCAGGAAGCAGAGCTAGTATTGGGCAAAAAATTAGAAGTGATAAAACCATATCCATTGGGCCTAGAAAATGAATGGGGGATACTGGTATACCTAATATCTGAAGAGTTTCAAGAATCTTACATTCCTGATGATGAAGTCTTGTGCTATTTCCCTTTTGAAGATGAAGACAGCTATGATCACGAAATGAGTTTAGCTGAATATTTGATAGATCAAAAGATAGTGGCGTTAATAAATGCCCAATATACTGACGAGTCTGAATACTTTGGGGTACCTGTTAAGATTAAGGAGGCAAGAGGCTGATAAAAGCATATGCTTACGAGAATTAAAACTGCCATAATTGAATATATTTTTCTTGTCACGTTTAATCTTATTATTTTCTCTTTTATCGCCATATTTTCCTCCATTAATTAAAAATTCATATTATTCTAGTTTATTTTTAGCAACTGACCTGGAATCTAGATTAATTTCTATTCCTCCAATTCTTTTTGAGAAGAAATTATAAAGTCCAAATACAATTGCTGCCGCTATGGCCATAAACATTGCAGAAAAGATTGGAGATATTAAGAGGTTATTTACAATCAAATTCCCATAAAAATTGGGATCTCCTCTAATAACAGTTGTGAAAGGGGATACGGCTACCCAGAATATTATTGATATGATCCCTGAGATTATGCCAGTTATAAATCCTAAAAATGAGGCAATTCTCATAACTGATACAATTTTAAATCTCTTTACAATGCCTTTCAAGAAGACTCAACCTCGCTTGTTGTTTCTTGTACGATTTCCGGGCCAGTGTGTTCAAACTCAATTAGTTCAAAAACGACTCCGCTGGAGTTCTTTGCCACGAGATTATACACCCAAGAGTACAGTGCCCCTGTTATTGTTCCGCTAATTGTATAAAATACGGGATAAATAATAATCGACCATTTGCTATAAAATATTCTGAAAAACGATTGAAATAACGGATCAGGGATTGTGGGAATCTCCATTGACCTAGACATGGAAGATATCAATGCCCCTACTAGCAGTCCAATTGTTAACCCGACAAGTGCCCCAAACGCTGTTGAAATCTTTACAACGGATTTAATTACAAATTTTTTTATTTCATATTCCAAAAAAATCACCCTTATTTTTTCACTTTTATATGGCCTTTTCATTATATATAACGATATAGAAAGTTTAATGTAAAATATGTAACATCTGAAACCCCTTATATTACTACTATAAAATAATATTCCTAAAGTTTAGTCTTTCCATATTTTCCATATTTTTTTCTATATCCTTAAATATATGGAAAGACGGGTAAAATCAATATGTTGCTAAACGTTGAGTCATTTGTGGGTATTGTATTAATTTTTCTGTTATTATGCCTTCCCGGAATATTAGGGCTAGTATACATATTCTCTGGGGCACTTGGACTAAAAACTGGAGTGTTGACCTTTAAACCATACGACATATACAAACTTCCAGAGGAAATGGAATCAAGAATAAGAAGAAAAATTATAATTGGATTTCTTTTTATTGCTGTTGATTTCCTGATGATAACATTGATATCTTCTGAATACTCATATATTCCATTACTTATTTTTGCGACAATAATAGTTGCTTATACGCTCATACTAAATAGGTGGTACGTGAATAAATGCGGGATTGCAGAGAAGATATTCGAATCATTTTTCATGTACTTAGAGGATATAATTTGATAGAAAGGGAGTAAATAAGATGAAACGCAGGACTATAGGGTATTTACTTATTGCATTTGAGTCATCTATTATCCTGTTCTTTCTTTATTTGGTCTTATCTGAAGACACAGTACTATCCGTTATTGATCTAGTTATGATAAGTCTAATATTCTTCTCAATTTTTCTTTGGATTGTCTTTTACCTTAAACACTTTAACATAGTAAAGAAAGGAAACAAAAAAGAAAGCTATAGTACCGATGCATTCAAAAATGGAAATTCTTATTCTAGCATTCCAAAGGGCAAATATGTAAAGATATGTCCAAACTGTGGCAGCACTAACGTTAGCTACGAGTCCTATAAGAGCATGGCAAGTGATTTTTGCAAGGGCTGTGGATATGGGAGCCTCAAAAGCCCAGGCTATTTCGATGGCGTCCTTAAGATTTTTCCCGAAGTAGAGGGAACAGGGGTAAAAAACTTTGAGAAACTATCAAAGTTAGAGAGAAGAGCACGAAGGAGGCCGAATAAATGACATCTGACTTCAAACCTGGCAAGGCCTATCTGGTAGGGGGCAAGGGCATAGAGCAAGTCAAGAGTGAGATCAAGGAGTGGTTAGCTCAAAAGGAAATAGAAACAGAAGAAAAAGGAGATTTTATCCAGCTATATAGATCAGGCTACAAAACTCCCTTCCACTATTTCGCATTAACCTATGGCTACAGCGATGAGAACAAAATAAAGCTTGTCCCACACGATAAGGGAACTCTGGTAATTTTCAGCGAAAACAGCACTTCTATGCTAAGACACGGAATGAGAAAAAACCTAGTCCGTTCAATGCAAAATAAAAAAGAGATTATGGATCCAGACGATATTCTCCTTATTGCGGGGATAATATGCATGATTATCTTATTAATATGGTTGAGAAGTGTGGCATGGCCGAGAAATGGATATAATTTTTTATACAATATACCTTTTATAGCTATCACGCTAATTTTAGTCCTTTACTTCTATTTAAGGCAAAAATCTTTACTAGCTAATCCTGATTACTATATAGAAGAGTATGCTGGGTATGTTGTACCTCAAGATTATGGCAAATCTGGTACAAAGCGCCGTTCTATTTGCCCAAGTTGCAATAAGGAGACCTATGACAGTTGGGACATCTGCCTGCATTGCGGCAAGAAACTGGAGCATAGAAAAGATGGGCAGAGCAGAAAGAACGAAAAGTATTTTTTGGCAGTGATTGTCTTTGTCATGCTTTTATCAGGTTTAATAATACTGTATGGGAATGTATCATTATTTAACTACCCTTCTTCTCCTCCGGATTATTATTCTTATTCAATTGTGTATAGTAGCAACGGCTACATGCAAATTAAACCTAGCGAAACCTTTATTGTAAAAACAGATATTTCAGGTGGTTACAGATTGTTATTTGATTATAATATATCCTCTCCAATCAAAGTATTGTGCATGGACAGCGATAATTATGACTTGTACAAAAAAGAAGAAGACTGTAATTTCTACAACATGCCGGATAAATTTGCTAACGGAGAAACTTATTTCCAGGCCCCTTATTCAGGCACCTGGCACATTATTTTTTACAATAATAGCGATCAAACTGTAAAGGCAAATATATTGATAATGAGAAAGAATAGGGCAGATACCTATAAAACTAATTAGATAACATTTTTTCCCTATTTTCCCTAATTTTTTCCATATCCTTAAATATATGGAAAAGGCATATCCAAATAAACTTGAGTTGATTGAAAATATGCAGGACCCATTATCTGATCTACTATTTGAGGATATTTTTCTTTTTGTTTTTGTTATTCAAATGATTATTCTCCTTGGGCTACATGTTTTAGCCGTAATGTTTTTCTATAAACGAATTAAGGTCTTTAGGTTAACAAAAAAAGCAGAACATGAAAAACTAGAAAAGGATAATGCCAGCTATCTTAAAATATATGATAAAATAGAAAAATTAATTCAGAGACAAAAATATATTGAGCAAATAGATATCCTCGAAAACATTAGGGTAAATCTTGGAATGAAATTGTATTTGAATACTCGAATGGGCAAGTATGTAAAAGTCTGTCCTGAATGTGGAAGCACGGACTCCGCAGTTGAATCTTACGGGTATATGGTCCGTGATTTTTGCAAAAAATGCGGTTATTCCAGTATAAAAAAAAGCAATATACTGGTAGGCAGCCTTATTTATTTTCCTGAAATTAGGTTTGGCACTGAGGAGGACCTCAAAAATCTTGAAGATAGTATAATCTACTGCCCTTATTGTAATAAGAAAATAAAAGACTCATGGGATATCTGCCTTCGATGCGAGAAAGATTTAGAAGACCGCAATGAACTCGGAATCCCAAGTGCAAAAGAAAAAATTATTTCTTACATTTTTATCTTGTTGTTGTTAATTTGTTTGTTGTTACTATTGTTGTATTGGAAATAACATTAAATATATGGAAAATTGATAATTAATTAGTTCAAAAGAAATCAAAATTATTGTGGAGAAGTAAGTTATGGTTTATTTTTATGACCCCGGGGATTCTGAACCTAAACGTAAAAGACTTGTTCCCACAATATTACTTGTAATAGGATTTATCCTATTAGCAATAATCAGGATATTTTTAGAAGAATATATTAATTAATCTGAGGTTAGAATATGTATAGAATTAGATTATTTTTAATATCTCTACTCATTTCAACTTTTTTGACAGCATTATGTGTATCAGAGCAAAAAGCTCCTGAAGAATTTTTTAATGAAGGAGAATCTCTCCTCAAGGAGGGAAAATACGATGAAGCTATGATTAAATTTGACAAAGCGTTGGAAATTAATTCTAGTTACAAAGAAGCTTGGATATATAAAGGGGCCATTCTCCAAGAACAGAAAAAATTTGACGATTCAATAGCTTGCTTTGATAAAGCTATTGCAATAGATCCTAATTTTGCACCTACATGGACCGCTAAAGGACTCGCACTTTTCTATCAATATAAAATTGATGATGCAATAGTTTGTTTTGACCAAGCCATCAATTTAGATACTAATCAGATAGCTGCAATAAATTCGAAAGGATTTGCACTTTTTGCACAAGGCAAATTTGACGAAGCAGTAGCCTCCTACGATGAAGCCATTGAAATGAATCCAAATCACGCAGCTGCTTTGAATACCAGTAAAGGGTTATTAATTTCAATGCGATTCAAGTATTCTGAAGCCATTGAATGCTTCGATAAAGCCATTCAGATGGATCCAAAATACCTCCTAGCATGGGACTCTAAAGGAGATGCACTTCGACATCTTGGGAGGCATATAGAATCTGAAAATTGCAATGATGAGATATTAGAAATAGATACAAATAATTTATCTGCTTGGTACGGCAAAGGAAAGGCGCTTCATAATCAAGGCAAATACTCAGAAGCAATTGAATGCTACGACAAGGCAATCACGATAGATCCAAATTATAAAGAGGCATGGGCTGATAAGGGATGGGTCCTTATGTATCAAGGCAAATACTCTGAAGCAATTGAATGTCTTGACAAGGCAATCACGATAGATCCAAATTATAAAGAGGCATGGGTAAATAAAGGTGTCGCACTTGTCGGACAAGACAAATACTCTGAAGCAATTGAATGCTACGACAAGGCAATCACGATAGATCCAAATTATAAAGAGGCATGGGCAAATAAAGGTGTCGCACTTCTTTATCAAAATAAATATTCAGAAGCCCAAGAATGTTTTGACAAGGCTGAAGAACTCACAATGAAAAAAAATAAAGGGTGAAAGTATTTATGATCAAAGGAGATCAATAAATGACAATCTACACAGAGTTTGAGTGCGGCAGGCTACCGAAGAGAAAAGACATAATCTCAAATCTAATATCCTCTGGCTACACCGTGTCATATGAGTCCAAACAAGAGCTCTCCATAAAAAAGATGTTTCAAGAAGGAAATCTCATATTCTCCAAGCACAAGGTCATGCTAAAGATTAACTTAAACATCTTTTTTCTTCTTGCCATATCGCTTTTTGCCTCCCTTACAATCTTCTACATTTCCTACTTTCTAGTAAAATCGGACGCGGTAGGTATATCGACCTTCTACTACCTTACCATAATATCAATATTGAGTTCTCTTGTGGTGTATGAGTTGTTCAGGGATAGACTCCTCCTGTCAATTGAGAAGGCGGTAGGCCAAAAGTACAGGGTGTCGTGGAAGAACTTCTTGAGTATAATCGCCATACTACTGTTCTCAATAGCTTACTTTCTGATTAATATTTGATTTTTTTAATAGGTCAAATTAACCAAGATAATCAAAAAAGAATATTCTAAAAAATTAAAATATTTTTTCTACCCTTTTGTCAATTTCTAGCTCCCTTCCGGAAAAGCAGCCCCACTCCTCAGTTGGCCCTAAAACTAGGCCATAGTAGATTATGTCATTCTCTGGCTTTCCATTAATAATCGAGCCGCCTGTTTCATCACCGACTCTTCTAATTTCGGAAACTTCAGTTGCAAACCAAGTCCAGCCAGTTTCACTCTTCCATGCGGCTATTATCTCGTTTCCACAAACAAACTTCTTCCCGTTCATTTCAATAATTGCTGCCGTTTTGCATCACCTGATTGTATCTGTAAAAGGCTGGACTAATACATTGTCACGATATGGATCTAAAAATAGGGCCAACTTAAATGTTTAATATAAAACACAAATGTATAATTTATTCGCATAATAAGCCTTATGCGCAATAGTTAGAGTTTGACTCTAATTTTAAGGCCAGATCCCGTTAAAAAAATTGGCCTTATCTTTTAATAAAAGTTAGGAATGTTAAACGATCTTTTAATAAATAATTAAAAATAAATTTAAAACTCTGGGCATGCTTTGTCATATCCCTTCTTTATCATATTTGCATTCTCATGGACATAACCTTCAGTGGTCTTAATATCCGAATGACCCATTATATTTTTTAGTATTAAGATATCTCCACCATTTTCAATAAACTGTGTGGCAAATGTGTGCCTTATCTGATATGGCGTTACTCTTTTTATCTTAGCTTTTTCTGAATATTCCCTTAACGCTTTTTGATATATTTGAAGATTCAATTGCGCCTTCTTGTATTTTGAATAGAATAAATGGGGGTTACTATCATCTCTAGATGCAAGATATTTTCTTAGAATTGTCAGAGCTTTTTTATGGATAGGGACAATCCTATCTCTGTAAGTCTTCGTGTTCTTCACCGTTATTATTCTTTTATCGATATCCAAGTCTTCTATTTTTAGGGCCAATAATTCTGATGGCCTAAGTCCGGTATATAGTTGTGTTAAAATTAAGGCCAAATATTTGTCACTGTCTACAACATCAAGTAATTTCCAGACATCTTCCAGTTCAACATTTTTCCTACATTTTTTATGGACTCGGGGCGGTTTGTTATCAAAATGATATCCTTTGAACTCTGAGAAATATTTCAGACAATAATGTATCTGGCGCTTATGTGTGGAACTGCACGATTTATCTAATGTTTTAAAATAGAATTCATTAACATCGTTTTCATTCCAGTTAGTCCAACCTTTTGGCATCCTTGAAAGCATTCTATTTGAGGTTGAAGCAGCCAAGTTCTTAATACCTCTTAAGTACCTATAAAAGTCTTGATAGTTTTCATCCGCCTCCCGATTTTTAGAATATTCTTTTTTCTGGTCCAAATTCAATAATTCTTCCATTTTATACCTCTTTTTTCCATTTAAGGTATATTTTTCTCTTGGACCACTTGAGATCCGGTTTCCCTTTGGGATGCGGGAGTTCAAATCTCCCCCTCGGCGCTTTTTGCTGTGATTGCCATTTCGAGTTTTTTCTGGCCTTTTTTTGGGTTGATATTTTAGCGAATAATAAAATTAATAAAATACTAATTATTATTTTGTATGATGATACTATGGATATTATTAAAGATGTTAAGTGGCCTGAAGGTGTAAAGGAAGCTATATTGAATGATGATGTCGAAACAGTAAAGAAATTGATGAAAACAGCCGACGATTTTCTTTTACAATTTAAACCGAAAATTATCACTGTAGAAGAATTTAAGACTCTTATCGCTAAAAATGAAAAAATAATCATATTCGATCTTAGAGATACAAAAAGCTTTGGGGAGAGTTCAATTAGGGGTAGTATTAATGTACCTTATGGGATAGGGCTCTCTGAGAAGGTAAATAGTATTGGTAATAAAAAGATCGTATTAACTTGTTTTGCGGGTAAATTGAGTAATGTAGCCGGCGATCTCTTAAATAAAGAAGGCTTTGATAATGTTTATGTTCTCCAAGGCGGGATGATGGCCTATAATAAATGATCTAGATTTTGGATACAGATACTAATAAATAACTTGGAATCAATTAGTGTAAGATGATTGTAGACAAAAATACACTTGTTTTTAGAAAAGCAACAGTAGATGATATTCCAGAATTAATCAAGTTCAAAATAATGTTACTTGATGAGCTTGGCGAAGATAAAAACAAAAATAATCTGGAACAATTAAAAATTGAATTGGAAAAATTCTTCAGAGAATATCTAGAAAAAAATGAATTTGTTTCTTGGCTTGCCGAGTTTGATGGGAAAATAGTCGCAACGAGCGGCTTGATTTTATGGAGGGTTGCACCGAGATATGATTGTCTACATGGCAAATATGGATATATTCTCAACATGTATACTGTTCCAGAGTTTAGAAAACACGGGATTAGCACCAGGCTGCTGAAGATGCTTATTGAAGAAGCAAAGAAGATGAATATTGATATCTTGAATCTTCATGCAACTAAAGATGGCATAGGGATGTACCTAAGAGCTGGTTTTAAACCGCCTATCGACCCGGAATTAGAGTTAAACCTTGATTCAATTTGAAATTTGATTTTTGTTATAGTACTCAGAAACATTTATATTTAATAAATAAATCTTAAATTTATCATAAGGTGTTAGGATGAAAAAGATATTCTCAATTTTTATAATTACGTTGCTTTTTTTCACTCTTTTTGGATTAATATCTGTTACGAGTGAAGAATGCACACCTATTATAGTCAATAAGGATTTTTTGTATGTCGGTGAAACTTTTACAGTGTTCCCTGCAGATGCAAAATTAGTCGAGCATATTTCAACTGGAAATGTAGAAGTTGTAGGAATTGAGGGAACTAGAAAGGTATACCTGGCAAAGAGTTCAGGCACTATAATATTCAAAAATTGCAACGATATGTTGACAGTAAGAGTATTTCCAAAAGAAACTCCTTTTGATGCATTGAAAAATATGCTTGGATTAGGGAAGAAATAACTATTTTCTTTAAATAAAATTTCTAAATATAATTATTATTGCAAGCCCTATTACTAGTGCAATTAGAACATTGTTTGTCTTTTTTGCAACAACTCCTGCTGTCAAAGCACTGATTAATCCAGGAATTCCTTCTGAGATTATGCTTGGAATGACAAAAGAAAGCAACAATGCTCCAGGTAAGGCTTTTATAAGATTTTCAACAAATTTATGCTTTGATAAAACGTCTCCAATCATCAATCCACCGAATCTAAGTGAGTAAGTGATAATCCCTGCAAGGATAATTAGTATAACGGCCACAAGATCTATCTCATTCATCCTTATCTCCTCTGTAATGTTTTTCGATGGAATAAATAATTGCTCCTGAAAGCCCACCAATTACTATGTACCATTTCCCAGGTATTAGTATATATGAGGCATAAGCGACTACCGCTGCCACTATCCATGGTATTATGCTGTTCTTTCCTTCATAGAAACTTGCCGTAAGGGCAGTGAAGATAATTATTATTACAAAATCAAGTGCAACAGAGTAAGGGTCTGACACTATAAATCCAAAAGAGTGGCCAGCAAGAGTGCTCAATAACCATGCCATAAGCAGGCAGATACCCCCACCAAAAAGGAAGTAAGGTGTTATCTTTTCGTTTTTTAGTTTTGACATAGTTACAGCCCAGTTTTCATCAGCAACAAGATGCATCAATGCAGCTTTTTCGTAAATTGAACTTTTCTTAAACAATGGAGTAAGTGAAGCACCAATCAATAGATATCTCAAATTGATCGCAAACACAGCGAATAGGATTTCTGTAAATGGTAAGGGGTCCTTCCATAGTTCGACCATCAATAGCTGTGCAGAACCAGCAAATGTTATCACATCCATTAATAATAGTTCAAAAAAAGTAACTTGTTTATTGTATGCCAGCACTCCTAGAACAAGTCCATATGCAGATACTGATATGGCGACTGGGATAGTTGCATAGAATCCTTTGATAAAGTTAGATTTCATTTGAGCTCGCCTTACATATTTTTCAATAGTTGAATCTTTTATTAAATTTTCTTATAGAAATCTTAATATAAATATTACTAATTTTAAATAGTTAGAGTCTAGAATATTGGAATAAATACAATATATATTGCGATATTTTTAGAGTATTGAGTTAATTTTATAAATATCTCAACTAAAATAATGACGATTATATGAAGTCTCTAAATAAAAGAGCCGAATCCTTAACTGTTGTCACTATGTTACTCATAGGGATTGTAGCAGCCTCAGTTTCAACTTATGCAATTTGGACAAGAAGTTACCAGACACAGACTCAAAAAAATGTACAAAAAAGTGCTAATCCTAGTGACATAGTTTACTCTTCAAAAAATTGGCTTTGTACACAGGCGTGTGAAGATGCATTGGATAAAGATGGATGCCTTGCACAATGTTATGAGGTATCAGAGAAAAAAGAAGAAGGTAGCAAAGCTCCAGTAATTGGAGAAAAAGCACTATCATTTGATGGAAAAGATTCATATGTCGTAATACCTCCAAGTGATTCTCTTAATATAAAAGGAAACACTTTAACAGTTGAAGCTTGGATTAAATGGAATGTTGATCCAAAAACAGCTGATCAATGGGCAAACACAGTGTATAAAACTCAAAGGTCAGATTGGGTTCCACAGTACCAACTTCAACATAACAAATATAATACTAAGTTCGAGTTTTCCATAACAACAACTAATTATACAAATAGATATGTATGGTCGACAACTACTCCTGAAAAAGATAAATGGTATCATGTCGTAGGAACATACGATGGGGAGAATATTAAAATATATGTAAACGGGGTTCTTGAAGGCACAAAAAGTTGCACAGGTACTTTTGCTTCATCTCCCTCAAACCTGTACTTTGGCTCTAGAGGAATCTATAATGATAGAAACTTTAATG